>WLQO01000001.1 GCA_009698295.1 Actinomycetota bacterium
GGCGGCCATGACAGCGAAATCAAGAGTAATCGCTGATGAAATATTGAACGCACTTGCGTAGAGTTAAATAATGCCGATTCCGCCTAAATTAACCGCTGAACAACGAGCGGCTGCGCTGGCAAAATCAACAGCTGCGCGGCAAGTTAGAGCAGCCACAAAGGCGCGCGTCAAAAGTGGTGAGGTCTCGCTCTCCGCAGTCTTTGAATTGGCGAAGAGCGATGAAGCGATTGCAAAAATGCGCGTGGTCGAATTACTGGAATCTTTCTCCGGTGTTGGAAAAGTTCGAGCAATTGCAACCTTGGATCGTTTGCAAATTTCACAAACTAGGCGCATTCAGGGGCTGGGGGTTGCGCAAAGACAGAGTCTGCTACGCGAATTTCCAGATCGCATAGCTGCAGCACAGAGAGGAAAGTTACTTGTGCTTTCAGGGCCTGGGGGAGTTGGTAAGAGCACTGTTGCAAAAGCCTTACGTGAGACAAATACCTTTTGGGTGAGTATTTCTGCCACCACTCGTCAAGCACGACATAATGAAGTCGACGGCGTGGATTATTACTTTTATAGCGATAGTGAATTTGATAACGCAATAAAGTCAGCGCTTTTTCTTGAATGGGCAGAATTTGCGGGCAATCGTTATGGAACTCCGCGCAAGGCGGTTGAAGATGCGTTGCGCGATGGCAGAAATGTACTTCTCGAAATCGAGATTGCAGGTGCGAAACAAGTAAAAGAGAGCGCGCCAGAGGCGATACTGGTTTTTCTTCAACCACCATCATGGGAAGAATTGGTCTCTCGTTTAGAAGGACGCGGTACCGATTCTCCTGAGAGGCGAGCAGCGCGCCTTGCTTTGGCACAGGAAGAACTTGCACAGGCAGGGTTATTTGACCTTTCGCTCGTAAATGAGCGAGTAGAAGAGGTTGTCGAACGCCTGATAGGATTGACCAATAATTAGTTCTTTTAAACCGTAATTTCGCACGTACCCAGGAGGTCCAAATGGACGGAATCACTAACCCACCAATCGACGAACTACTCGATAAGAGCGGTTCTAAGTACAGCTTGGTGCTCTATGCGGCAAAGCGCGCTCGTCAGATCAACGCTTATTACTCACAACTAGGTGAAGGCCTCCTTGAGTATGTTGGTCCACTGGTTGAAACACATGTTCACGAGAAGCCACTGTCGATTGCACTTCGCGAGATCAATGAAGGTCTCTTGACGATCGAAAATCTCGAACCAAC
Organism: Actinomycetota bacterium; assembly: GCA_009698295.1. Taxonomy (GTDB): domain Bacteria; phylum Actinomycetota; class Actinomycetes; order Nanopelagicales; family Nanopelagicaceae; genus Planktophila. The sequence goes on from WLQO01000001.1 coordinate 1,230, forward strand.
AGCGTAAGAATCCACTCACACCCTTAAAAAAATGGCCAAAGTTCGAGAAGTAATTCTCGGGGTTGGCGGTGGTATTGCTGCCTATAAGTCGTGTGATTTGTTGCGGCGGTTACAAGATCGCGGCTATCAAATAACTGTAGTGCCAACTCCTTCAAGTTTAAATTTTGTCGGAACGGCTACTTGGGAAGCGCTTTCTCATCGCGCGGTAACTACTCAAGTTTGGGAGAGAGTAGATGAGGTACGACATATCTCCTTAGCTGATCAAGCCGATGCGCTCATAATTGCACCAGCAACTGCTGACCTAATTGCACGAATAGCAGCAGGGCGCGCTGATGATTTACTTACCAATTTAATTCTTGCAATAAGCGTTCCAGTTTTGATAGTTCCGGCGATGCACCCGCAGATGTGGCTGGATCCAGCGACGCAGGCGAATGTAAATACATTACGCGAACGTGGATTCAAGGTGATGGAGCCAGCAGTCGGAAGGCTAACCGGAGATGATTTCGGCCAGGGGAGATTTCCAGAGACGGCTGCGATCATCCAAGAATTTGAAGATGTACTTAATATCAAGAAAGATTTTTTAGATAAGAACGTTCTTATTACTGCTGGCGGAACGCGCGAAGCGATCGATCCGGTGCGGTATATCGGCAATCGATCGAGTGGACGTCAGGGTGCAGCGGTTGCTCGTGCTGCGCGCGATCGTGGCGCTCATGTCAAGATGATCTTTGCCAATCCTCAGCTTTCGGCGGAAGAGATCGCCACATTAGATGGCATTGAAATATTGAAGGTCGAAACTGCGACCCAGATGCATAGCGTTTTGGAAGTCGAATTTCCGAAGACAGATTTACTGGTGATGAGTGCGGCGGTAGCAGATGCCAGGCCTTCAAAGTATTCAGAAGGCAAGATTAAGAAGGGTGAGCTTCGAGATATCGCGCTGGTTGAGAACCCAGATCTCTTGAAATCAATCGCTAATTTGCGTAAAGACCAGATCGTTATCGCATTTGCAGCCGAGACCAGTAACGACTTGATAGCGGCAGAGGCGAAAAGAGTGGCTAAGGGCGCTAATATTCTCTATCTCAACAACGTATCAAATGGCGCTATCTTCGGATCGCTAGATACGGAAGGTTTTATCATCACGAGCAATGGCGCTCATATTCCAGTTCCGTCAACTAGCAAAGACACGCTCGCCGAGTTATTGCTGGACCAGGCTTTAAACCAGTTAGGTTGATCCAATGTCAAAACGTCTCTTTACCTCAGAATCAGTCACCGAAGGCCATCCAGATAAGATCGCAGATCAGATTTCAGATGCGATTTTAGATTCACTTTTATCGCAGGATTCTTCTAGTCGCGTCGCTGTCGAAACGCTGATCACAACAGGACAGGTTCACGTTGCAGGTGAAGTAACAACCAATGGTTATGCGGATGTAATGGGAATCGTTCGTGACACCGTAATCGGAATTGGATACGACTCATCAGTTAAAGGTTTTGACGGTAATAGCTGTGGTGTTTCAATTTCTATCGGACAACAATCGCAAGATATCGCCCAAGGCGTCGATGATGCCTACGAAAATCGGGTGGCCTCATCTGTAGATCCACTTGACCTACAGGGTGCGGGTGACCAAGGTTTGATGTTTGGCTACGCCTGCGACGATACAAAAGAGTTGATGCCATTACCTATTTGGTTGGCACATGAACTTGCCCAACAACTTTCTGCAGTCCGCAAATCTGGAGCGCTACCGTATCTTCGCCCTGATGGAAAAACACAAGTGACCATTGAATATGATGGCGATAAAGCGGTGGCGCTAGATACCGTTGTGATCTCTAGTCAACATGCAGAAGAAGTCGATGTGGCGAAAAAGCTGACCCCCGAGATTATTGAATTCGTCATCGAACCTGTACTGGCAAAGATTGATCTACCGCGTAAAGATATGCGAACTTTGATCAACCCAACCGGTCGATTTGTAATTGGTGGCCCCATGGGAGATGCCGGTTTAACTGGCCGCAAGATTATTGTCGACACATACGGTGGAATGGCGCGCCATGGTGGTGGAGCTTTCTCCGGTAAGGATCCTTCAAAGGTTGATCGCTCAGCAGCATATGCAATGCGTTGGGTTGCCAAGAACGTTGTGGCGGCAGGTTTAGCGCGACGATGCGAAGTACAGGTTGCATATGCAATTGGTAAGGCACAACCCGTTGGTGTATTTGTCGAAACTTTCGGTACTGAAACCGTTCCGGTGCAAAGAATCCAAGATGCTGTGACGACAGTCTTTGATCTGCGTCCTGCCGCAATTATTCGCGATCTGAATTTATTGCGTCCGATCTACTCTCAAACCGCTGCTTATGGCCACTTCGGGCGCGAACTACCCAACTTCACGTGGGAAGCAACTACGCGAGTCGAGCAACTTCGCGCAGCTGTTAATTAGTTCCAAGGGTCAGCCGTGTCTACTGCGCGGCCGCTTCGCCTCAAAACCGAGACGGCAAAACGTGTCGAAAAGATTGCGGCTGATTTCGCTCCTGTAGCCAAGGTTTGGGTCGACAATTCGCTACCTCACTTAGACGGTTTTTATAACTACCTAATCCCAGCCCGTATGGATAATGAAGTTCGGGTCGGAATACGTATCAGCGTCGATTTTGCAGGTCGAGAAGTTGAAGCCTTAGTTGTACAAAGAGGCGGAGAAAGCTCAACGGCGGGATTAAAATTTATTACCAAAGTTCTCTCGCCGAACGTTGTTGCACCACAAGGTCTTTTGGATCTGGTGGATAAAGCTTGTCGTCGTTGGATAGCACATCCTTACGACTTCATTCGCAGCGCTGTGCCGCCACGCGTTGCGGGTATAGATAAGAGTTATGTGCGAGCAGATAATGAGAGAAATGAAGAGAATGCGCGAGGCGGTAGCCAAACTTTTATACATATACAGCCCTATGAAGATGCAATTGAGAAGCTAGCAGAATTTGCATTGCAGAAAGTTAAATCCGGGTCAATTTTAATAATCACTCCAGAGGAAAGAGAGTTGCAGCGCTTAGCGCAATTATTAGGCGAGAAGGCATGCATCCTGTCAGGATCTCTTAGTCGAAGTGAGCGATATGAGAACTACCTGCGCAGTATTAATACTTCGAAGTTGATTACAATTGGCACTAGGAGCGCAATCTTTGCCTACCCGCCTGATTTAAAAACCATCGTTATCTTCCGTGAAGGCGCTCAGTCGCATTACGAACCACGATCACCAGGGTGGAACACTAGGGATTTAGCGCTAATGCGTGCAGAACAAAGTGGTTGTGAGCTTTTCTTCGTCGGTTATTCTCCTGCTCTGGAAACAGGGCTAATGATTGATCGTGGCGAAATGAAATTCTTAGGCAAGAGCAATCGCCTTAAAGTTAGCAATTTTGAGCAGGCCAATGGTGAATTATTGCCAAATCGCATCTTTGCTCCGATTCGTAAAGCGCTAAATACTGGTCCCGTCCTGTTTCTAGTTCCACGTAAAGGATATGCAAGTTCGCTTATGTGCAAGAAATGTCGCAATATCGCCGCTTGTGACTGCGGAGGCAAGCTGTTAAGACGTAAAGCAAATTCCAGCCCAGAATGTTTGTTGTGCGGCAAGTTCTATCCATCTTTAAAATGTCGTTGGTGTCAAAGCGATGTGATGACAGCTTTAGGTCGCGGTGGTGAGCGCCATACGGAAGAGATCGGACGAGCCTTTCCGAGCCTTCCAACATACTTTTCTAGCGCAGAATCGCATCTTGATGTTTTACCAAATACGCCAGCCTTGGTAATCGCAACCGCTGGTATGGAACCGAGGGTCAACGGTGGATATGCAGCGGTAGTTCTGCTCGAAGGCGATTCTTTCTTCTCGTATTCGGATTTGCGTGCGCAAGAACGTGCCCGTGAAACCTTCTTTGCTGCCGCAGCGCATGTGAGCAGCAAAGGTGAAGTTCTCACCGTTATAAATTCTTCAAATCCAATAACTTCATCTTTAACGCAATGGAATCCTAAGACAATGACGATGCGTGAACTTTCTGAACTACAAGAGGTGAACCTTCCTCCGTACGCCAGAGCGATTGCGTTAGAAGTAGAAAGTTCTGAAGCGACAACGATTGTGGCCGGATTGAAGAAGGCCTTGCTGGAGAAGCGATTGCCGGATAGCACCAAGATTATGGGTCCTGCGCAGCGCAATGGAACTATTTCACGGATTCTTATCACTGCAAATTTGCGGGAGAGCGATTTACTGCTCAAATTTATTGGTGAATTTATTCGCCATCGTGCGGTCACAAAAAAGAAGGCCATCTCCTTACGAGTTGATCCCTACTCGCTGACATAATTTAGTTGCGCCTCTAGGCTAGACTTACCTCATGCCAATTCAACCAATCAGATTATTTGGCGATCCAGTCCTTACAAGCCCAGCGCGTGAAGTTGTTGATTTTGATAAAGAGTTACGAACGCTGGTGGCAGATTTAACGGACACGATGCTAGAAGCCCCTGGAGTAGGACTTGCCGCGCCACAAATTGGTGTTGGGCTGCGCGTATTTGTTTGGGATATCGATGAAGCTTTGGGGCATCTAATTAATCCCAGTTTAGATTTAAGCGTTGAGATGCAAGATGGAGAAGAAGGTTGTCTCTCATTTCCTGCACTTAGTTATGAAACTCCACGCGCGTTCCGGGCTGTTGCAAAAGGTTTCAATATGTATGGAGAGCCGATCACTGTGGAAGGCACAGAGCTTTTAGCGCGTTGTCTGCAACATGAAACTGATCATCTCGACGGAATAGTATTTATCGATCGTCTTTCAAAAGAAGATCGCAAATTGGCAATGAAAGAGATTCGCGAATCCGAGTGGTTTAACGCAGCGCAGAATGCGGGCGCAGAACCAACGATCAAAGTTTCACCCCACGATCTATTCGGCAGAGGCCTTTAGTGCGCATTGCAGTTGCTGCCACGCCTGCAGTAGCAATCCCAACACTGAATGCCTTGCTTCAGTCCGAGCACGAGTTAATTTATGTGATCACCAGACCTGATGCTCCTGCCGGTCGCGGTCAAACGATGCAATCGAGCCCGGTTGCTCAATGGGGAGAATCAAATGGTGTCAAAGTTTTGAAGCCTGATTCCACCACTTCTTTGGGTGAAGTAGTTATGGATTTAGATTTAGTAATAACGATTGGCTATGGAACCCTAATTCCGCTATCGGTCCTGCAGATTCCGCGATATGGTTTTATAAATTTACATTTCTCACTCTTGCCAAGATGGCGTGGAGCGGCGCCGGTACAACGTGCGATTGAAGCCGGCGATGGCGTGACGGGAGTTACCGTATTTGCGCTAGATGCCGGTATGGATACCGGACCGGTATATGCCTGCGCACAAATAGCGTTAGATCCTGATGCGACATCTGCTCAACTTTTTGAAGTACTTGCCGAGTTAGGTATTGCACCAGTTTTAGAAACTTTAGAACTTATCGCCTCGGGACAGTCTCCCGTTGCGCAGAGCAACGAGGGCGCAACGAGGGCCTACAAATTGAGTAAAGAAGAAGGAAAGATTTCTTGGAGCTCTTCGGCAAATGAGATTAAACGCAAAATCAACGCATTTAATCCGAGCCCCGGTGCCTGGTCGAGCTTTCGCGGTCAGGTCATAAAAATTAATCGCGTTATTTCAAGCAGCGAAAAGGTCCCTGCTGGTGCGTTGCTCTTAGCCAATAAATCAATTTATATTGGAACAAGTACGCAAGCGCTAGAACTAATAGAAGTTACACCTGCCGGCAAGGCGGCAATGCCAGCGACATCATGGGCAAATGGCGCCCGCATCACCTCAGATGATGTGATGCTCTAGCCATGGTTGAAGCTAGGCGCAATACTTTTAAGTCACCAAAGCCCGATGCGGTTCGCCTGTTGGTTTATGACATTTTGCGAGAAGTCAATCGTTCCGATGGCTACTCCAACCTACTTTTACCCCAAGCGCTAACTGGATCCAATTTTGAACAGCGCGACAAGGGCTTTGCCACCGAACTTTTATATGGAACTTTAAGAATGCAAGGTCGTCATGATTACATAGCTGCACAAGTGTCGGATCGCCCTTGGAGCGAAGTCGATGACGGAATAGTCGACGTAGTGCGTTTAGGAGCTCATCAGTTATTTGAGATGCGCGTTCCATCACATGCAGCTGTATCTGCAACAGTGGAATTGGCACGCAAAGTTATTGGTGAATCGAAGGCCTCGTTTGTAAATGCTCTCCTGAGAAAGATGAGCGCGAAGAGTTTGGATCAGTGGCTAGAACCGGCACAACAGATAGCTGATCCAGTCTCTCGTTTAGCGATTATTTACTCACATCCTGAATGGATAGTTTCTGCTTATTACGATCTCTTACGTGATTACCAAGAAGTCGAAGCGCTACTTTCTGCTAATAATCTTGCAGCGACTCCGACAATCGTTTGGTGGCCGGGAAGATCTAGTGCTGAGGAATTTACAGTTTTAGGAGCAGAACCAACGAAGTATTCTGAGTATGGTTTTAAATTCGATGGAGTTCCTTCGACCTTAGAAGCGGTACGCCATCGCAGAGCAGGTGTGCAGGATGAAGGCTCTCAACTCGTTGCACAGATCTTCGCCAAAGTGGCAGCTAAAAATAATGACTGGCTCGATCTTTGTGCCGGCCCTGGTGGCAAAGCAGCGCTTCTTTCATCTTTAGCAAAAGAGAGCGGCAAAACATTTACTGCAAATGAAATCTCGGCAGCGCGCGCCAAATTGGTTGAACAAGTTATTGGGGGAGCGCGCTTACTTGTCGGTGATGGACGTGAGATAGATTCGCTTGGAGAGAGTTTTGGAGCGGTGTTGGCGGATGTCCCATGTACTGGTTTAGGAGCGTTGCGAAGGAGGCCAGAAGTACGTTGGCGTCGTACTGTCGCTGATCTTCGCGAGTTAACGCAGTTACAGCGCGAATTATCCGACGCCGCAATTTCAGTCTTAGCCGACGGTGGAATATTTGGATATGCAACCTGCTCACCTCATTTGGCAGAAACCAGCATCGCAGTCAGTGATATTTTGCGTAAGCATCAAGATTTATCCTTAATTGATCTGCAACCTTACTTACCAGCAGATTTAGATGGCGCTATTCGCGATAAATCACTCTCGTTATGGACGCATCGCCATGAAACAGATGCCATGTTTCTGGCTATATTTCGCAAGAATTCTGCAGTTGAGAATTAAGATACTTCTATGTACAACGATCTACGTATTACCCCCAGCATCCTAAATGTAGATCACTCAATTCTTAACGCCGAGATTGCCAGAATTGCAGAAGATTCCGATCTAATACATCTAGATATTATGGATAATCTTTTTGTACCCAATCTGACTTGGGATTTTGCCGCTGCAGAAGAGATCATTAGAAATTGTCCAATACCCATTGACGCGCATTTGATGGTCAACGATGTCGACCGAATCGCTCTTGATTATGCGCGTGTAGGCGCTGAAAGCGTAACGATCCATGTCGAAGCATCTGATGCGCCAATACAGACACTTAAAGAGATTCGTAAGTTAGGCGCTAGGGCGGGATTAGCGCTTAAGCCAGGTACGGATATCGAGAACTATGCAGATCTGTTAAGTAATATCGATATGTTGTTGATTATGACCGTTGAACCTGGGTTTGGTGGGCAGAAATTTATGGTTGAAATGATGCAGAAGGTGCGTAGATCTAAGGAGCTGATCGGTGATCGGCCGATATGGATCCAGGTTGATGGTGGTGTTTCTATGGAAACGATCGCAATTGCACGCGAAGCAGGTGCAGATACATTCGTCGCGGGATCGGCGGTATTTAACGCACCAGATCCAGCAGAGATGGTGAGAATGCTGCGACATCGTGCAGGTGATCTCTAGTAAACTCCACATATGAAGAATTTCGATCAGCTCTGGTTAGAGTTATCAGAAAAGGTAGCCGCGGGGGATCCAACCTCGGGAACAGTGGCTGAAGTAGCTGCCGGAGTTCATGCGATAGGTAAAAAGATTTTAGAAGAAGCTGGCGAAGTTTGGTTGGCTGCTGAGCACGAGAGCGACGCTGCACTTGCGCAGGAGATAAGCCAATTGATCTATCACCTGCAAGCGCTGATGTTGGCGCGGGGCTTGCAGCCCGATGATATTTATCGATATCTATAGAAATGAGTCAAAGTGTTAAAGATCGCCGTCCCCAATAAAGGTTCACTCGCAGAACCGTCAGCTGCGATATTGAAAGAAGCTGGTTACCGCCAGAGAAGTGATTCTCGTGATTTGGTTTTAACTGATCCGGAAAACGGAGTTGAGTTTTATTATCTGCGCCCGCGCGATATCGCTTTATATGTGGGTTCTGGCGAGCTGGAAGCAGGAATTACTGGACGAGATCTTTTAATAGATTCAGCTGCGGATGCGAAAGAGATTTTGGCCTTTGATTTTGGTGGATCCACTTTCCGCTTTGCGGGACCAGCGGCTAAGAGCTGGAAGGTCGCCGACCTTTCGGGAAAGCGGATTGCTACTGCATATCCGGGGTTGGTAGAGAATTTTCTCGCTAAAAATGATCTGATTGCAAATGTTGTAAGACTTGATGGAGCGGTGGAAAGTAGCGTGCGCTTGGGCGTTGCAGATGTAATTGCTGACGTCGTTAGCACTGGTAACACGCTACGTCAGGCAGGCTTAGCAATTTTCGGGGATCCCATTTTGCAAAGTGAGGCGATACTGATTTCTCGCCAGGCCGATAATCTACCGAGCGAATTAGAGATCCTCCTGAGACGATTGCAAGGAGTTGTTACGGCGCGTCAATATGTACTACTTGATTACGACATTCCAAAGGCGATCGTAGATCAGGCTTGTGCAATTACCCCAGGGTTGGAATCTCCAACTATCTCTCCTTTGCAGAAAGAAGATTGGGTTGCTGTTCGCGCGATGGTTTTACGTAAAGATACTAATCGTCTGATGGATGAACTTTGGGCCCTCGGTGCTCGTGGAATTTTAGTAACTGATATCCACGCCTGCCGTTTATAAAGAGTCCGACTCTTCTACTTCTTCGCGAGTTATTCCGAGTAAGTAAAGAACGGAGTCAAGATAAGGCGCTGACACTGAACTATCAGCTGCAGCAACCACGGCTGGCTTGGCATTGAAAGCGATACCTAGTCCAGCAAGTGCGATCATATCTAGATCATTTGCACCGTCTCCAATAGCAATTGTCTGTTCTAAAGCAATTGAATGAAGTGCAGCAAATTCGCGAAGTGCATCAGCCTTACCAGCCCGATCAATTATCGCTCCAGTGATTTTGCCAGTGAGTTTGCCTCCGACTATCTCTAGATTATTGGCACGCATGTGGGCGATTTCTAATTCGGCCATTAAAGGTTTTATGACGCTCTCGAAGCCACCAGATACAAGAGCGACATGGTGGCCAAGTTTGTGCAATGTGCGAATCAAGGTCCGCGCACCTGGAGTTAGTGAAATTTCGCCCTGCACATCGACTAAAATTGATTCTGGCAGGCCAGCTAACAACGCGACACGAGCCTTTAAGCTTTCTGCGAAATCTAACTCTCCGCGCATAGCAGATTCTGTGATGGCCTTGATTTCCGCGCCTTTGCCGGCCTTATTACCTAAAAGTTCAATCACTTCTTGCTGAATTAAAGTGGAGTCGACATCCATAACGACCAATTTCTTGGCCCAGCGCATTAAACCGCCGGGGGAGACGGCAATATCAATTCCATTTTCTATTCCAATGCGAGCGAGTTCCGTCCGCAATTTGATTTGAGAAACGCCAGAGACGGTGAATTCAATTGCAGTTACTGGATAGCTGGCAGTTCGGTGTATTCGTTCGATATTTCCGCCGTTAATTGCGATCGCGTTTGCTACAGAGTTGATCGCTGCGGGTTTAAGTGCTTGAGAAAGAACTACGACATGCAACAAAGATTTCTTAACTGCGATATCAGTGGAGGCGCTATTTTCGAAGGCTGAAGCGATATCAACGCCCAGGCTATCTGCGCAAAGTTGGAGATCTGCTTCAATTGCGTCGGCATGCGCGGGCGAGCAGGAAATCAAAACGGTTAAAATCACTCGACCGCGAATGACAACCTGTTCGATATCTAAGATATTTACCGCAAATTGCGCGAGGGTTTGAAAAAGGGATTCGGTGATACCGGGCTTATCGACTCCGGAGAGCAGGATCAGACCGGTAAATTGCTCATTTTTATCCTTGGTTGTCATATCGAGGAGAAGATTAGCGTGAATCACAGGTCATAAGACGGGCATTTAAGCAGATTCGCCAATGATTAGCGCTATCTTTTTCATCTATGGAACATTACGGTGAACTCACAGTCCTGGCGATGCAGGGGGTAACTGTTACCCGCGGAGAACGCAGGATTTTGGGTCCGATCGATTTCCAGATTCGTAGCGGTGAACGCTGGGTTATTTTGGGACCAAATGGAGCAGGTAAATCCACGCTATTAAATATATTGGCGACGCGAATTTTTCCGACATCTGGCGTAGTAAAAATTCTTGATCAAGAGATGGGCAAGGTAGACCTCTTTGAATTACGTACCCGAATCGGCGTATGTGCAAGTTTATTAGCCGAAGATATTCCAGATGACGAATTTGTTCGCGATGTTGTTTTAACTGCTGCGTATGCAGTTCTTGGACGTTGGAATGAAGCTTACGATCTCTGGGATGAGTCACGTGCAATGGCGCTTCTAACTACCTTCGGAGTCCGCGATATGGCAGAGCGACGTTACTTCACACTAAGCGATGGCGAAAAGAAACGTGTTCAAATCGCGCGCGCTCTGATGGCCGATCCAGAACTGCTCTTATTGGACGAACCTACAGCGGGACTTGATCTTGGTGGGCGCGAAGATTTGTTGCGACGTTTTGCCGAATTCTCAATAGATCCGCTTGCTCCTGCCAGCATTGTTGTTACGCACCATATAGAAGAGATACCAGTCGGCACGACCCATGCGTTGATCATTAAAGATGGAACAATTGCCATCTCTGGACCAGTAGCCAATGTAATCACCAGTGAACATATGAGCGCGGTATTTGGTGTAAAGATCGCAGTCAGCGCTGAAAAGGGAAGGTTCTTCGCGCGTAGTTTATGAAATTTCGCGAACAGCTGCACCCGTCATGGCAAGAGCTATTAATTGATCATCTGGATTTACTTGATGAAATTGAAAGCAGAATCTCCGATGATCAATATCTTCCTGCTCATCCATTGGTGATGCGCGCGCTAACTTATGATTTTAGAAGTGCGAAAGTTCTGATACTGGGCCAGGACCCTTACCCCAACCCTTTACATGCAATGGGATTGGCCTTTTCGGTCCCTGCCAATATTCAAGTGTTGCCGCCAACGTTAAGAAATATCTTCAAGGAGTTAAAGGCTGACCTGCAAATTGAAAAAGGCGGAAATGGAAATCTATCGGGTTGGGCAGATCAAGGAGTAGTGCTTTTAAATAGAACTCTGACTTGTCGAATTGGTGAGAGTAATTCACACTTGGCAGCAGGTTGGAGAACTTTTACACAAGCGTGTGTGTCAGCTTTGGCAGAATCCGAAGTCGTAGCAATTCTCTGGGGCGCAAATGCACAAGAGGTTAAGGGTTCTTTCGCCGAAGATAGATTGATTACTTCACCACATCCGAGTCCGCTTTCGGCATATCGTGGATTTTTTGGCTCCAAACCATTTACTCGTGCCAATACCGAGCTAGTAAAGATGGGGCGAGATCCGATCAACTGGTCCTTATAAAGAGCAACGCCCTGCAGTTGTTACCGCAGGGCGTTGCTGTAATGCAATTTATATCTAACTATCCAACCCACGCATTGATTGGTGAAGATAGGAAGTAGATCATAAAGAGGCCAGATACTAGGAGAAGAAGTGGGTGTACTTCCTTTCCACGGCCTTGGATGTAACGGATGACCACGTGAGTAACGAAGCCAGCGCCAATTCCAACTGAGATGTTGTAGGTAAATGGCATCAAGATGATTGTTAAGAAAGCGGGAATTGCGATTCCGTAATCTTCCCAATCAATTGCCTTGATCTGCGTCATCATCAAGAACCCTACGATTACCAGCGCTGGTGTAGCGGCTTCGTAAGGAATTATCGCAACTAATGGCGCTAAGAAAGTTGTTAGCAAGAAACAAATTCCTGTGACCACGGATGCGAGTCCAGTGCGTGCGCCTTCACCAACACCAGATGCAGATTCAATGTAACTGGTGTTTGATGAGATGCTGCCAGCGCCGCCGGCAACTGCCGCAATTGAGTCGACTAATAGGATTCGATCATTGTTAGGAATGTTGCCATCCTTGTCGACTAGCCCTGCTTCATGACCAATGGCCGTGACTGTTCCGACTGTGTCGAAGAAGTCTGAGAGCAATAGTGTGAAGACGATAAGCACAACAGTGATTACCGGTACTCGATCCAATGAACCGAAGAGGTTAAATTGACCGAAGAGACCAAAATCAGGTGTGGCAACGATCTTTTCAGGCATCGCTGGAACATTTAAGCCCCAACCCTTTGGATTAACTGCGCCGGTAGCACCGTTGAAGTTAGGACCGATCTTGAGTGAAGTTTCAACAATTACCGCGGCAATAGTTGCAACAATAATTCCGATGAGTATCGCTCCCTTAACCTTCTTAACCATCAATCCGATAGTCAAGAAAAGCCCAAGTGCGAAGATGATAATTGGCCAACCAACAAGAGTTCCGCCATCACCCAAAGTTACGGGAACCGGACCAGAAGGAGTCTTGCGAACGAAGCCAGCATCGACTAAACCAATTAGGGCAATGAATAACCCGATACCTACTGAGATGGCGATCTTTAACTGAGCTGGTACAGCTTTAAAGACCGCAGTTCTAAATCCAGTCAAAACCAAAACGGTGATGATTAGACCTTCAAGAACAACAAGTCCCATTGCATCTGCCCAGGTCATCCTTGATGCGATTCCAACGGCTACGAAAGTGTTGAGACCAAGTCCTGTTGCGAGTGCCAGCGGATAATTTCCGACTACGCCCATCAAGATAGTTAATAGACCGGCCATTAGAGCGGTCATTGCAGCAACGAGTGCGAGATTTGGAGCATCTCCGCCGCCAAGGAATTTTCCATCCGCATCTTTTGCAAGACCGATGATTAGAGGATTGAGCGCCACGATGTAAGCCATAGTGAAGAATGTGACGATTCCGCCACGGACTTCTCTTGCTACTGTGGAGCCACGTTGCGATATTTTGAAATAGCTATCGAGCATGACATACCTTCCTAATTTTGTTATCGGGGGTGGTTGCGACCCCGTGTGAAATGACGGCTCACAGACCGAGGGATAAGAGGATCTAAGCCGATTACTTACTTACTTCGAGGTAAGGCGCGCGACAACTCCAAAGGAAATTGCCACTGATTGGCCAATTAGGAGCGCAAATAGCGCAGTTCCGATTCCAATTTTGCCCCCAAGGAGCCATCCGATGGCCAAGACTGTTACCTCAATACCCATACGAACTCGTCCGACGCGAATTCCGGTCATGTTATGAATTCCGGTCATGGCGCCATCGCGCGGTCCCGGTCCTAATCCGCAAGTTATATATAGCGCTGAACCTACGCCGACTAGCGCAATTCCCAGGAGCGCCGAAGCTAATCCGCCCAAGAAAGTGCTCTGTAAGGGAAAGCGATCGACGCCAAGTTGAATCGTCGTGGAGATAATGGCGATATTACTTAACGTTCCAAATCCTGGTCGCTCGCGAAGTGGAATCCAGATTAAAAGCACGCCGCAACCAGTAAAAAAAGTAGCCCAACCTAAAGATAGCCCCAGTTTCAAACTTAGACCTTGCGCGAAAACGGTCCATGGTGCGTTACCTAAATTTGATTGGACGACAAGTGCATCACCAAAACCGAATATTGCTAAACCAATGAAGAGAATCAATACTCGCGAAAGAGAGAGATCCCAACGATGCTGGGCCCGCCAAGGTGTAACAGGTACGGTTTTATGCGGCCGCAGATGTGCAATAAGCGTTTTAAAAGTACCTGATTTATCCATTCGGGGAGTTTATAGCAATGGCAAGGATTTATATCCTCTATTGTTACCGCTATGTTCGTAGGCTTTGGTACCGCGGTTAATATCGCAACGATTATTGGGGGAGCATCCCTTGGCGTGTTAGTTGGCGGACGTATGTCATTACGGACCAGAACTTTGATTACAGAAGTTTTGGGACTCATAACAATTCTGGGCGCAGTCAGTGCGTTAGCGCCGATGTGGTCAGCAAGATATATCTCTGCGCTTCCCAAAGGATGGACTCTGCTCGCGATATTAGCTGCGCTGTTGATAGGTGGTCTGATCGGATCAGCGCTTAATCTCGAAACTAAGTTAGATGGCGTTGGGGAGAGTTTAAGGAAGAAATTCCGTGCCCATGAAGAGAGCACTTTTGTAGAAGGTTTTGTTTCTGCATCACTGCTATTTGCTATTGGACCACTTGCTATCTTGGGTTCGATTAGCGATGGAATGTCTACTGGGATCGATCAACTACTTTTGAAATCGAGTCTCGACTTTTTTGCAGCCATGGCTTTCGCCGCAAGTTTAGGTTGGGGCGTTGCCGCATCTGCAATACCGGTTGGCATTTATCAAGGGGTCTGGACCCTAGTTGGTTTGGGGTTAGGAAACATCTTGAGTGGCTATCAAGTCGATGCCATGACGATCACAGGTGGGTTGATGCTGGTCTGTATTGGCCTAAGACTATTGAAGATCAAGGAAATTGCGGTGGGCAATTTACTGCCAGCGCTATTTATCGCTCCAGTTTTAGTTCAAATACTTAATTACTTCGCTTAGCAAAATAATTAAAAAGTAGATGCGTCAATCACGAAGCGATATTTAACATCGCTGGCTACGGTGCGATCGTATGCCTTGTTGATGTAATCAGATTTAATTACTTCCACATCGCTGACGATATTGTGCTTGCCACAGAAATCGAGCATTTCCTGCATCTCAGGAATGCCACCAATCATTGAACCAGACAGTGATCGACGTGCTGGCAGAAGAGATCCAACTTCGACGGCATATGGCTTTCCGGGAAGTCCGATAACCACCAATGTTCCATCCACATTTAACATCTCAAGATATTTATTGATATCTAATTCAGCGCTGACAGTATTCAAAATCAAATCAAAGTGCTTCTTCAAATTCTTATTGAAATCTGCGCTATTGGTAGAAATAAAGTGATGGGCACCCATGGCCTTTGCATCGCCTTCTTTTGATGGCGAGTGCGAGAAGACTGTGACTTCTGCGCCAAGTGCTACGGCGAACTTAACGCCCATGTGCCCAAGACCACCAAGGCCCATCACTGCAACTTTCTTTCCTGGTCCAGTGTTCCAATGTTTGATTGGAGAATAGAGAGTGATTCCCGCACAAAGCAGAGGTGCTACTCCGTCCAGCGGCAAGTTCTCAGGAATCGATACTGCATAATCTTCATTAATGACCATGATGTTTGAGTATCCACCCATGGCTGGAGTCTTTCCATCGCGTTCTAGCTGATTGTAAGTTCCGGTCATACCTTCGATGCAGTACTGCTGCAGACCCTTTAGACAAGATGGACATTTGCGGCATGAGTCAACAAATACGCCGACTCCAATACGATCGCCGACTTTAAATTTGGTTACAGATGAACCAACTTGCGAAACGATTCCGGCAATTTCATGGCCAGGCACCATAGGAAAGATCGCAGGGCCCCACTCTTCGCGGACCTGATGGATATCGGAGTGACAGATGCCCGAGTATTTAATATCTAAGGCAACATCATTAGCGCCCAATTCACGCCGTTCAAATTCCCAAGGAGTCATCTCTGCTTTTGCCTGCATTGCTGCGTATCCACGAACCTTCATTTATTTTCTCCTTTGGCGTTTTCATCATCTTGGTTTGTTACTTGCGTAAAAGGTAGTGGCATAGGCGAGGTATGTCCCGCGCGAGATGCGCGCGCAGTTACTTGTCGCATATGGTGGCGGCGGCAGAGAACTTCATAGGCAATTTCGGAGCCGGGTGCGACATCTCCAACCACAACTTGTTCGCCTTCAGTGACCATTACACCGCCAAGTGTGCGGGCGTTATGTGTTGCACGAGAGCCACACCAGCAGAGAGCTTCGACTTGTAAGGTATTTACGCGATCGGCTAACTCAACCAAGCGGGCCGATCCAGGAAAGAGCTTGGTACGAAAGTCTGCAAGGATGCCAAAAGCAAAGACATCAATTCCCAATCCATCGACTATTTTGGCAAGTCCTTCAATTTGTATAGGCTGATAAAACTGAGCCTCATCGCAGATTATGTAATCGATGCGATCACCCAGGGATAAACGTTCTACAACTAAGCGATGGATATCTAGATCGGTATCAACTTCTATCGCACTGCTTTGTAAGCCTAAACGGGAAGAGATGACACCGCTTCCAGCGCGATCCTTGCTAGTGAAGATCAGACCAGAACGGCCACGACTCTTATGGTTATGTGCAGTCTGCAGCGCCAGGGTTGATTTACCGCTATCCATCGTCCCGCAGTAATAGATTAACTCAGCCACGGAGCGCATCCTGCCACTTATTATTCATGGGCGCAGCACTTGTGGCCTTTGTATCCAAAGCTTCACGCATGATGGAGTGCAATAATTTCAATCTCAGGATATTTCTCAGCGATCTTTGATCTACCGTTTAAAAAATCAATCTCCAACAAGACCAAAACCTTGGTTACGACTGCGCCACAGCGCTTTGCAAGTTCAATTGCTGCGAGGAGCGTGCCTCCGGTGGCTAGGACGTCATCGACTATCAGAACTTTCTGATTTGGACGGAAGGCATCTGTGTGAACTTCGAGTTCATCATCACCATATTCCAATCCATATTTTGCACCAAAAGTTTTATGCGGCAATTTTCCTTGCTTGCGAAATGGAACAAATCCTAGGTAAGCGCTGTTAGCAAGAGCAGATCCCAGGATAAATCCGCGCGCTTCCACGCCACCAATAACTTCAACATCGATGAGAGATTCTGACATCTTGGCGATAACAGCAGAAAATGCGGACGGACTGGAAAGTATCGGCGTTATATCCTGGAAAAGGATTCCCGTTTTTGGAAAGTCGGGAATCTCGCGAATTAATCCCAGGGCGTTTGCGAACTCCATAACCCACCAATCCCACTTAAATTCAAATACCTATTTGTGTCCGAGAGGGGACTTGAACCCCTAAGCCCTTGCGGGCACTAACACCTCAAGCTAGCGCGTCTGCCAATTCCGCCACCCGGACGAGTGCGTCGGCAACGATAGCAACGGAGAGGGGTCCGAGGCAAAGCGGATGAGAGACTGGCAATAAAGCCTTCAAGTGGGCGATAAATATCTGGCTTTGGTAGAGAATAAGCAGATGAGCAAAGATGCAGTGGTGGATTTAACTTCAGTAGAAGATGAAGCGATTAAAATCTGTCAGGATTTAATTCGTATTCCGAGCGTTAACTTCGGCGAAGGCAGAGGCGATGAAGCCGCTGTCGCGGCCTATGTCGTTAAATCATTAGGTGAAGTTGGAATCACTGCAAAGATTTATGAATCTGCACCAAATCGTTGCAATGTGATTGCGCGAATAAAGGGTAGTGATTCATCGCTTCCAGGTCTGGTTGTTCATGGCCATATAGATGTTGTTCCTGCCAACGCCGAAGACTGGTCGGTTGATCCGTTCGGTGGCGAAATTAAAGATGGAATGATTTGGGGACGTGGCGCAGTTGATATGAAGAATGTAGATGCGATGATTTTGGCCATTGTTCGCAATTGGGCAAAAAAGGGATATCAACCGAAGCGCGATATTGTTCTAGCTTTCTTCGCTGACGAAGAAGCGGGCATGACATACGGCTCACGTTATATGAGTGCCAATCATCCAGAAGTATTCGCTGGTTGCACCGAAGCAATCTCTGAAGTTGGTGGCTTCTCTGTGACGGTAGCCGATGGCAAACGTCTTTACTTTGTCGAAGCGGCCCAAAAAGGTATTCATTGGATGAAGTTAACTGCGCAAGGTAGAGCCGGTCACGGATCGATGATGAACGATGAGAATGCGTTAACCGCACTTACAGAAGCCGTTGCCAAGATCGGGAGATTCGAATGGCCACAACGTTATACAAAGACTGTTAAGGATCTTTTCCGTGAGGTCGCGCGAGTAACAGAACGTGAATTTGATGAAAACGATCTAAGACCTTTACTTAAAGAGGTGGGTTCAACAGCGCGCATGATTGGCGCAACGTTGCAGAACACTGCCAATCCAACAATGCTAGATGCCGGTTACAAGGCAAATGTAATTCCTGGCGCGGCTAGCGCCGTAATTGATGGGCGATTTTTACCGGGTTATGAAGATGAGTTGAATTCAACTATACGAGCGATCATCGGACCAGATATTTCGATAGAGACAGTCTCACATGACATCGCGTTGGAAGTTGATTTTGATTCACCGCTAGTTGAGGCGATGAAAGCGGCTTTGTTGCGAGAGGATCCGGAAGGGATCCCAGTTCCCTACATGATGAGTGGTGGAACTGATAATAAAGCGCTATCGGAGTTAGGAATTGTTGGTTACGGATTCTCACCGTTACGTCTTCCAGCAGATTTAGACTTTATGTCCTTATTTCATGGCGTTGATGAACGTGTTCCTATTGAAGGCTTGAGGTTTGGTGTGCGAGTGCTGGCAGATTTTCTAGAACACGCCTAACGGGAATTAACTAGAAATCTCGTTGAGAGCTGTTCGAACCACTTCTGGCAGTTGAATTTCTTCGCTAATTAAAATGCCGCGCATCTGTGCGCCAGTGCGTGCACCTACGACTGCGGAAGTTACGCCAGGGAAGTCGCGCACCCAGGCCAGAGCGACTTCTAGCGGCGAGTAACCCAAGCCTTGTGCAGCAATGCTGACCGCTTCCACGATACGCCGCGATCTCTCATTTAAATACGGTTCGATAAAAGGAGCAAAGTGTGGCGTCGCGGCTCGCGAATCTGCGGGTATGCCGCTGCGATATTTGCCGGTTAAGGCGCCGCGGCCCAAAGGTGACCATGCGATAAAACCGCGATTTAGATTGATTGCGCAATCTATGACATCACCTTCAGCGCCTCGCGCTAGCAATGAGAATTCATTTTGCGCAGATGTAATAGGCGCTTTAGCAGAGTTGGCTTCCTGAAGCGAAATTGCACGCGCGCTTTGCCATCCATTGAAATTTGAAATTCCAACATAGCGCGCACGACCAGATGTGTAAGCCCAATCAAGTGCTGAGAGCGAATCTTCTAATGGAACTTTTTCATCCCATACCTGCACCTGCCATAAATCAACATGATCTGTACCTAATCGTGCGAGCGATTGATCGAGCGCCGACATTAAAGATGTGCGTGACGCATCTGTCTTAAGCGCACCGTTCTCATATGTAACTCCAGCCTTTGTGGAGATAACTACATCTTCACGACGGAAGAGAGTTCCGATGAGCCCTCCGATTACGCGCTCTGAGTCGCCATTTCCATAATGACTGGCAGAATCAAAGAAATTTCCACCTGCTTCTATAAAAGCGCGTGCTTGATCTGCCGCTTCGTGGGTATCGGTATCGCGACCCCATGTCATGGTGCCAAGCCCTAAGCGGGAGATCTCCAGCCCTGAGTTGCCAACCATTCGCATTTCCATGGCGCGACCCTAGCAAGACGAGAGGATAAATTACGGATAACCTTCCAACATGACACGGATACTTCTAATACGTCATGCCCATTCGGTTGCTAACGACCGCGGAATTCTCGCTGGTCGAAGTTCTGGAGTCTTCCTAACTGAAAAAGGTATCGGCCAGTCGGAGGAGTTAGCAAAGCGTTTAGCTGGAAGCAAGATATCTAAGGTGCATGTAAGCCCAATGGAGCGTTGCCACTTAACTATCAATCCACTTTTACAAAGTATCCCCAAGAAAGATCGTCCTAAAGTCGTAATAACGGAAGACCTTTCAGAAGTTGATTATGGCAAATGGACCGGAAAGAAATTGTCGAGCCTTTACCGAGACAAACTTTGGAAGATTGTACAAAGTCGTCCTAGCGCAATGTATTTTCCAGAAGGAGAAGGCTTGGCACATGTACAGGTTCGGGCCATGCGCGCAGTACATGCCGCGGCCAGCGAGTCTGGGCTGCAAGTAATTGTTAGCCATGGAGATGTAATAAAAAGTATTGTTGCTGCAGTATTGGGTACACATCTAGACAATTTCCAGAAGATCGTTATCGATCCAGCGTCAATTACCGTTCTGGATTTCGATGGTAGTGATTTTCGTATTCTGACTCTAAACAACACCTCCACTCCAATCGTGGAATTTGCTAAACCGACAGCAAAGAAGAGCGCAGCAAAGGCTTTACTTGGTGGCGGAGCAGGAAAGAAAAGCAAGTAATGTCAACACGTATTTTCCTCTTTGATCCGGTGGAACGCTTTGTTGTCGGAACTGTTGGCGTTCCGGGGGAGCGAACATTTTTTATTCAAGCGCGGACTGGATCCAGGATGGTCTCTGTTGCTCTGGAAAAGGCGCAAGTTTCAGCTATAGCAGAGCGGGTAATCCAGATCTTGCGAGAAATCCGTTTAAGTGAACCTCTTACAGTCTTCGACAGAATTGCATACGATGATCAACCTCTCGAAACTCCGATTGATGAGGAATTTCGTGTTGGGGTTATCGGTTTAGCGTATATCTCTGATCGTCACCTCATCGAAATAGATCTCCAAGCAATTTCCGATTCCGAGTCAGCAGAGGATGATCTCTTAGAAGTCGATCTCTCTGCTGAACAGGACATTCTGCGAGTTTTAATGACCCTTGGTTATGCAGAAAGTTTTGCCAAGCGCGCGAATTCGGTAGTTTCAGCTGGACGCGCTCCATGCCCATTCTGTGGCGGACCGATCGATCCCAATGGCCATCTTTGTCCGCGCTCCAATGGATATCGACGATGAGTTCGGCAAAGATCGATCCTGCACAAATCGAGAGAGACTTAATCGATTTAAATGATGGTGTCTTAACAGTTACTGGTCGTCTTGTAGATGCATCGAATGCAACTCTGTATGCAATGTGTAGCGTGAACAGGCTCGGCGAAGATCGTGAATTTGCATGTATCTATAAACCAATTGCAGGAGAGCGTCCGCTCTGGGATTTTCCAGATGGATCACTTGCAAATCGTGAATATCTCACCTTCCTAGTAAGCCATTGGTTGGAACTTCATCTAGTTCCTCCAACGATTCTTCGCGACGGACCTTATGGAACTGGAATGGTTCAAAAATGGATCGACATAGATTCGAATATTGATCTGATGGAGTTCTACCAAAGTGAGCATCCCAAGTTAAGGCTCCTGGCGCTATTAGATATTATTACAAATAATACTGATCGTAAGATTGGCCATCTGATTCCGACAGAGGACGGTCACTTATACGGTTGTGATCATGGAGTTACTTTTCACGTCGATGACAAATTACGGACCGTACTTTGGCAATGGGCAGGCTTACCTTTTACGGAAGCCGAGAAAAAGCTTTTGCTAAAAGCGCGCGCGCTATTCGCAGAATCAAAGCGCGAGATAATCTCTGGACTGATTGAGGAAGATGAGATTTCAGCAACAATTGCGCGTATTGATCGAGCCTTAATTGAGGAATCATTTCTTCTTCCCAACCCAGATTGGCCTGCGGTTCCATGGCCGCCGTTCTAGGATGAGGTTATGAACTCCTGGGCCGAAGTCGCAATTCCACCTTTAGCCACAAGATTCGAAGTTCCGGAATTATCAATCTTTGATACCGCCAGAGGGCAAAATTCCAAGATTTCGAAGAAGCCTAAATACCGAATGTATGTCTGTGGAATCACGCCATATGACGCGACCCACCTCGGGCATGCAAATACTTACTTGGCCTTCGATTTAATCAATAGGTACTTGCGCGCATCCGGAAGTGAAGTTCTTTTTGTCCAAAACATCACTGATATTGATGATCCACTTCTTGAGCGCGCCAATCGCGACGGTATTGATTGGCAAGATTTAGCGACCTCGCAAATCGACCTCTTTCGCTCGGATATGGTTGCTTTGCACATAATTCCACCCGCTCATTACATTGGAGCAGTTGAAGCAATCCCTTTAGTCGTCGATGCAATCACCGCGTTGGAAAGAGCAGAGACTGTCTACAAAGTTGATAACGATTACTACTTTAAAGTGCGCAGTGATTCCGCTTTTGGAAGTCGTTCTCATTTAAACGATCAAGAGATGTTGAAAATATTCAGCGAACGTGGGGGAGATCCGCAACGAACTGGTAAACACGATCCATTAGATGCGCTGCTCTGGTTGGCAAAGCGAGCTAACGAACCTGGTTGGGAGAGTATTTATGGGGTTGGAAGACCTGGCTGGCATATCGAATGTTGTGCGATTGCACTGGGTTACCTCGATATTGATCCGGATGAGAGCACTTCTCTAGATATCCAAGGTGGCGGTAGCGACCTAATCTTTCCGCACCATGAGATGTCTGCGGCACAAGGAAGAGCTATGAATGGCAGGGAGTTCGCAGCAAATTATGTTCACGCGGGAATGATCGGACTCGATGGAGAAAAGATGAGCAAGTCAAAGGGCAATTTGGTATTTGTTTCACAATTGCTCAAAGACGGCATCGATCCGATGGCGATTCGTATTGCTCTGATGTCACATCATTACCGAGAAGACCATATGTGGCAGCAGAGCGATCTCGTTTCTGCGCAAGATTTTTTGACACAACTTCAAATTGCACTTTCCCGCATGGAAGTCGCTCCAACGGATAAGGTAATAAAGGAAATATTGAGCGCTTTGGCGAACGATATAAACACCCCACAGGCACTTGGAGCATTGCAACAATGGATTTCGCAGACTAATAGTGGCGGTACCGGCGGAAAGCCTGGGGAGTTAAGTAGAGCGATCGACACCCTGCTCGGTATTGCTATCTAATTCCCGCTTTGGCGACGCAGAAACCTTTCCAACTCGCGCGCTAGCTCTTCACCAGAAACATCCGATAACTGTGCTGAATCTTTACTCTCTTCTAACGCTTTTACATATTCTGCAACATCGCTATCCTCGCGAGCGAGTTCATCAACTTCAGACTCCCACTCACGTGATTCTTCATGCAGTTCACCCTGCGGAAGCGATATCTCTAGAAAATCTTCTAAGGCATTTATTAAAGCAAGTGTCGCTTTTGGGGAAGGAGAATTACTCGCATAATGCGGAATCGCCGCCCATAGCGATACTGCATCAATACCGCGACGAATACACGCATCAGCGATCACTCCCAGAATTCCGGTGGGTCCTTCGTATCTACTGACTTCAACGCCTAAACGTTTAGCGATATCTGGATGAGCTCCACTACCGGTCACAGTGATAGGACGTGAGTGAGGTGCATCCGCCAACATCGAACCAAGTGTGATTATCATCTGCACTTCTAAATCATCGGCTAAATCCAATAAATCATGTGTGAAAGTCTTCCATTTCATAGAAGGTTCAACTCCGCGAACAGCGATGAAATCAAAATCTAAATTGGGTGTTGGAATTCCAAATACTTGCGTTCCGGGCCAGGTGAGTGAGCGGATTTGAGAATCATCGACATCGACGATCGGTCTATTAACTTGAAAATCATAAAATTCTTCGGGATCAATATCTGCGATCAGTTCTGGTACAACGCCCACCTGATCATTAACTGCATGTTCACTGCCTGTCCAAGCGCCGAGAATATGAGATACCGCCCCGGTCGCTGCTTCTGCAGCATCATTCCACCCTGAAAAAGCGATAATCATGACTGGATTGCGAAGCGCTGGAATTTTATGAATCTCCACATCGCCACCTTACGGTAACCTCGGGCAAGTGACGAGTCATAATCGCGATAGACCTGCCGGAGCGCTGCGCCAAGCCCTCGCTTCGCGTACGGTAATTGCTGATGGTGCGATGGGCACAATGCTCCAGGCTGCCGATCCGACTTTAGAAGATTTTCAGGGCCACGAGGGTTGCAACGAAATTCTCAATGTTTCACGCCCAGATATCGTGCGCCAAGTACATCGGCAATATCTCGCCGCCGGGGTAGATGCGATAGAGACAAATACCTTCGGCGCTAATTGGGCGAACTTAGCCGAATATGGAATTGAAGATCGCATCTACGAATTAGCGTACGCAGGGGCGGTAATTGCACGCGAAGTTGCAGATGAAATGAGTTCGCCTGATAAACCACGCTTTGTTTTGGGTTCGTTAGGGCCAGGTACAAAACTTCCATCACTTGGACACACGACTTATCAATTTTTAAAGCAGGCTTACTACACCGCTTCGAAAGGTTTGCTAGATGGTCGTTGCGATGCGCTCTTGATTGAAACTACTCAAGATTTGCTGCAGGCCAAAGCGGCGGTAAATGGAGCTCGTCAAGCGATCGCTGAAGTAGATTTCGATGTTATTTTGATTGCACAAGTCACTGTTGAAACTACCGGAACCATGTTGCTGGGTTCTGAAATTGGTGCGGCTTTAAATGCACTTGAACCGCTAGAGATAGATTTGATTGGGCTTAATTGTGCAACTGGGCCAGCCGAGATGTCAGAACACCTTCGTTACCTCTCCAAGTTCTCTAACTGTGCGATTTCCGTAATGCCAAATGCTGGTTTACCGATACTTGGTAAAAATGGAGCGGAATATCCGCTGGGTCCCGAGGAGTTAGCGCAAGCTCTAGAAACTTTCGTTGGCGATTATGGAATATCTCTAATTGGTGGATGTTGTGGCACGACACCCGAACACTTGGCTGCTGTAGTTTCCAAACTTGGCGCTAAGGCGATTCCTGTTCGTAAGAGCGATCTTGATCCTGGTGCTTCTTCCCTGTATCAATACGTGCCTTTTCGACAGGACAACACATATCTGGCAATTGGAGAACGTACCAATGCCAATGGATCTCGAGCCTTTAGAGATGCACTAGTCGCTGAAGACTGGGAGACCTGCGTGGAGATTGCACGCGATCAAATTCGCGATGGCGCTCATATGTTAGATCTCTCTGTTGATTATGTAGGCCGTGACGGTGCAAAAGATATGACGGAACTTGCAACGCGTTTCGCAACTGCATCAACGCTACCAATAGTGCTCGATTCAACAGAACCTGCGGTAATCAAAGCGGGATTAGAATCACTAGGCGGTCGCAGCGTTATCAACTCAGTTAATTATGAAGATGGTGATGGACCTTCTTCTCGCTTCGCACGAATAATGCCGCTGGTTAAAGAGCACGGGGCTTCAGTCGTTGCGCTAACTATTGATGAAGAAGGTCAGGCGCGCGATTGCGAATGGAAGTTGCGCGTTGCTCGTCGACTAATTCATGATTTGACTACGAACTGGCAAATGAAGACCGGCGACATTCTCATCGATTGTTTAACTTTCCCAATAGCCACGGGGCAAGAAGAAACCCGTCGTGATGGCATCGAAACTATAAACGCTATTCGAGCTTTGAAATCGGAATTTCCTGAAGTTCAGACCACTCTGGGAGTTTCCAACGTTTCATTCGGCTTGAATCCAGCCGCACGCGTGGTCCTTAACTCGGTATTTCTGCACGAATGCGTTTCAGCGGGGTTAGATTCAGCGATCGTTCATCCTTCGAAAATAACTCCGTTGGTGCGTATCGATGAACGACAAAGAGAAGTCGCCTTGGATCTTATCTACGACCGCCGGAAATATGATGGTGAAGATTGTATCTACGATCCACTAACTGAGTTCCTACAATTATTTGAGGGAGTAGAGCTAGCTGCTTCCCGCAACATTAGAGCTTCCGAGTTAGCTGCTCTGCCACTTACCGAACGTTTACAACGACGGATTATCGATGGTGAAAAAGTTGGGTTAACTGATGATTTAGACGAAGCAATGTCCCAAGGCATAAAGCCGCTACTGATAATTAATGACCATCTTCTAGAAGGTATGAAAGTTGTTGGAGAACTCTTTGGCAAAGGCGAGATGCAGTTGCCATTCGTTCTGCAAAGCGCTGAAGTAATGAAGACCGCCGTGGCATATCTGGAACCTTTCATGGAGAAAAGTGATGACGGCGGCCGAGGCACAATGCTCCTGGCGACGGTAAAGGGTGATGTGCATGACATTGGCAAGAATTTGGTGGACATTATCCTTTCGAATAATGGCTACACCGTTGTAAATATCGGAATTAAACAGACGATCAATCAAATCCTTGACGCCGCTCAAGCATCGGAAGTAGATGCGATTGGTATGAGTGGGCTACTTGTGAAATCTACCGTCATCATGAAAGAGAATTTAGAAGAGATCACAAATCGTGGGCTCGCGCAGAAATGGCCGATTGTTCTTGGGGGAGCAGCGCTTACTCGCGCATATGTTGAGCAAGATTTGGCTGGCGTTTTCCCCGGTGAGGTTAGATACGCAAGAGATGCCTTTGAAGGGTTGCGATTAATGGATGCAATCATGGCGGTGAAGAAAGGCGTACCAGGTGCCGCACTTCCAGAATTGCGCGAAAGAAAAGTTCCGCTTCGTCCGAGCAAAGTAGAAGATCGCGTTGTAGATTTAAGGCGAAGCGATGTTGCTACAGACATAGATATCCCATCTGCGCCGTTCTTTGGTTCACGAATTATCAAAGGAGTGCCTCTAGCGGACTACGTTGGCATGCTCGATGAAAGAGCGTTATTTGTTGGACAGTGGGGGCTAAAGGGCGCCCGCGGAGAATACGATGCAATGGCCGAGTCTGAAGGACGTCCACGTTTACGTGCCTTGCTTAACCAAGTTCAATCTAAAGGTTGGTTAAATGCAGCAGTTGTATATGGCTATTTCCCTTGTTACAGCGAAGGCAACGATCTAGTAATTTTGCATCACGAAGGTGAGAAGAAGGGAGAAGAGAGAACAAGATTCTCATTCCCTCGCCAGTCACGAGATCGTCGCCTTTGCTTAAGTGATTTCTTCGCCACCAAAGAGTCAGGCAAAACAGATGTCGTTGCCTTCCATGTAGTGACGATGGGTTCAGAGATTAGCAAAGCGGCAGCCGAACTCTTTGCTGCTAATAGTTATCGTGAATATCTAGAATTGCACGGTTTATCAGTTCAGTTAACTGAGGCGCTGGCAGAGCACTGGCATGCTCGTGTTCGTGAAGAGTTTAAGGTGCGCGGTGATGATGCGGCAGATCTTCAAGGAATTCTGGATCAGGGGTATCGCGGCTCGAGATATTCATTTGGTTATCCGGCATGTCCAAATTTGGAGGATCAAATCCAACTTTGTGAATTATTGGAGCCAGGTCGGATCGGAGTCGAACTCTCTGAAGAATTCCAATTACATCCCGAACAAAGTACGTCAGCAATAATCGTGCATCATCCGGAAGCTAAGTACTTCAACGCAAATTAGATTTTGAGAGGTTTCCACGATGTTTGAGGCAGTACTTTTCGATATGGATGGACTCTTCATCGATTCCGAACCTGACTGGCATGCTGCGGAATCTGCAATGATGCGCTCTAATGGTTACGACTGGACTCCAGAGGATCAATTAAAGTGTTTAGGTGGCCCACTGCCGAGAGTCACGCAATACATGTCAGAGTGTTTGCAAGGTTCCAAGTCGGCAGAGCAACTCGCGCAATCAATTGTTGCAGAGATGAAGAAACGCATGTCCGGCAAAGTTGCTTTGATGCCGGGAGCGATTGAGTTTTCTAGATATCTCAATCAAGCAGCGATCCCACAAGCTTTGGTATCGGCTAGTCCACGAGAAATCGTTGATGCGGTTCTACTGGGTATGGATGAGAAGTACTTTGCAATTTCAGTAGCCGCTGGTGATATCGCAAGAACCAAACCTTTTCCTGATCCATATCTTCATGCTGCCAAGTTGCTCGAGGTAGATATCGAAAAATGTCTAATATTTGAAGATTCGCCAACTGGTTTAACAGCCGCCCGCGCCAGTGGCGCATTCGTTGTCGGAATTCCTCATCTAGTAGATGTGCCTGAGGAGCCAAGACTTAAGATCGTGAAGAGTTTCCTTGATATCCAAAGATCTCACTTGGACGGTTGGTATTCAATCAACCAAGGTGAGCTGGGCAGATTGTCTTAAAGAAACACCAATCACATAACTTTGTAGGTCTTGGGCGAAATTCATTTCGCTCAATAGCGCGCAAGATATCTTCGGCTATATCAAAGAGGATTCTCTCCGTCTTAACCAAGTCAGCTTCGGTCGGCGTGCTTTTAACTAGTCGAGTATCACCAAGGTAAATCAATTGTAAAAGTTTTGGAATAACACCGTGGTTTCTCCAATAGAGCAAGGCATAGACGCGTAATTGGAAAAGCGCCTTCTCTTCCCATCCAGGTTTAGGCGATTTACCAGTTTTATAATCTACGATCCGAACTTCTCCTGTTGGTGCAACATCTAGGCGATCAACGTATCCATGAAGATATAGTTTTTCTGATAGATCCATCTCTAAATGGAGTTCTCGGTAAGTGGGTTGGAAAGTGGCAGGATTTTCCAATGAAAAATAATTTCCCAACAATTCTTCAGCTCTCTTAAACCAAGCGCCTTCATCGAGAACTAATTCTGCGATGGCCGGTTTTTCTGCGATCTGGGCCATCCATCTGCTTGGTAAGAGTTGAGTTGCACTTTGCAGATCTCGATCCGAGGCGGGAAGTTCGAAGAGATCTTCTAATACGGTATGAATCAGAGTTCCACGTTCGGCATCGATACTAGGAGGCTCGGGAAGCAAGTCGATCGTGCGATATTTGTAGAGTTGTGGACAATTATTGAAGTCGTTGATGCGGCTAGGGGAGAGGCGCAACTGGTCCATAAGGAAAGAAGATACATGCTTTGCACCGATAACGCTTAGGATGCTCCTGTGCCAAAGCAACCAGAAGAAAGAGCCAGCAGTTCTGGAGCGCGCAATCGTGGTTTTTTTGTCGCTGGCGATCGAGTGCAGCTGACTGACCAAAAGGGCAAGATTTACAGCATCACAATAACTCCCGGAAAAGAGTGGCACACTCATAAGGGTTGGATCGTGCATGATGATCTGATTGGTTTACCAGAAGGATCAGTAGTTAGCACCAGTGCAGGTTTGAAATTCACTGCCTTTATTCCATTGCTGACTGATTACGTTCTATCAATGCCCCGTGGAGCGACAATTGTTTATCCAAAGGATTCGGCTTTGATTGTCGGCTTCGCTGATATCTTCCCTGGCGCTCGAGTTCTTGAGGCAGGTGTGGGAAGTGGAGCGTTAACACTTTCGTTACTGCGAGCCGTTGGAGCAGCGGGCCATGTTCATTCAGTAGAGCGACGCGAAGATTTTGCAGAAAATGCAAAGACTAATATCGAGAATTATTTCGGAGGTTCACCTGCGAACTGGTCGCTAGATATTGGTTCGGTCCAAGAAAAGAGTTTCGATGAAAGTTTTGATCGCGTTATTTTAGATATGTTGGCGCCCTGGGAATGCGTAGAACTAGCAGCAAAGGTTCTTCGTCCGGGTGGCGTTTATATGGCCTATGTCGCTACCACCACGCAACTTTCCGCTACTGCAGAGGCGCTAAAGGAAGATGGACATTTCACCGAACCAGAAAGTTTTGAAAGTATGGTTCGTGGCTGGCATCACGAAGGTTTGGCAGTGCGGCCACAGCAACGCATGATTGGACATACCGGCTTCCTCATCTTTGCCAGACGCATGGCGCCCGGAGTTGAAGTCCTGGCCCGCCGCCGCCGTCCGGCGAAAGGTTCTTACGGTGTCGCGGAAGACTGAGCGGTTGGTAAATCTCACAATCGCATTGCTCGCCACAAAACGCTATATAACGAAGTCAGAAATTTTTCGAACTGTCGATGGATATGAAGGCAGCGACGAAAGTAAAGAGCGAATGTTTGAACGCGATAAAGATGATTTGCGTAATCTGGGAATCGAGATTGAAGTTGGCACATTTGATCCACTCTTTGAAGATGAATCTGGTTATCGGATCAAACCAGAAAATTATCAGTTTCAGTTAGGCGAAGTTAGCGCTCAAGAGATAACCGTTCTCTCACTAGCGGCTGAAGCTTGGCGTGGTGCGTCAATGGGTCCTGCAGCTCTGAGCGCACTAAATAAACTCCACGCTATCGGTATCGAAAGTGATTCTGAACTATTGCTCGATCTCGCTCCGGCGATTGTCAGCCAAGATGAAAACCTAGCAATCGCGATCTCTGCCATAACAACGAAGACGGTGCTCTCCTTTGCTTATCTCAACGAGGACTTGCAGACCCAAAGTAGAACCCTTGAACCCTATGCAGTTACTTCGCGATTTGGGCATTGGTACATATTTGGTCAAGATTTAGATCGAAAATCTCTGCGAATCTTCCGACTCGATCGCATCTCTGGAGTTTTGAAATTGCAAGGTAAATCAGGTCAGTATCAAATTCCCGCAAAAGTGGATATCAATTCGGCCTTCACTAATCCGGAGGAACTATTAACTGCAACTCTCAAACTACGAGATGGACGAGCTCTTAATTTGCGAGTTCGAGGTAAGCAGATCTCAGAGGCAGTCGATTCTTCCGGATGGCAGCGATTTGCCATTGAATACCGTGATATCGAGCGTTTTATCGAAGAAGTACTTTGGTACGGCGACGATGTAATCGTTGAAGAACCAGCAGAATTGCGAACAGAAGTTATCAAGCGCCTAAAAGAAGGTGTTCGCCGATATGGTTAAATCACAATCCAACCCGGTTGAAAAGGCTTCACGTCTCTTAGACCTCGTGCCTTATATCTCAACACATCAAGGAATTGCGCTGAGCGATTTAGCCGCAGAGTTCAATCTCTCTGAAAGTGAATTACTCAGTGATCTCAATACACTCTGGATGTGCGGATTGCCGGGTTACACACCACTTGAACTGATAGACCTAGAATTTGAATCTGGATATGTCAGTATTCGAAATGCTGAGGTATTGCAACGCGTTCGGTTATTGACCAAGCAAGAGTTGGTGATCATCCTTCTTGGATTAGACATCTTGGGAAGTTCTTTGAACCCTGATCGTAAGGATTTGGGTGAGGCGATCAATAAGTTAATTTTCAAAATTAAGAGCATCGTAGGTGATATAGCCACGGCAAATCCCATCGTGGATTCGACTCATAGAGCAGCGATCACTCAGGCGATTCAAAGTCGGCGTGATTTAGAAATCAAATATCACTCAACGATTCGTGATCTAGTCTCTGATCGCCTTATTACTCCGCTTGAAATCTCACTTGATTATGGTTTCGAAGTTTTACATGCCTATTGTCATACGGCAGAAGGGTTTCGAACCTTCCGCTTAGATAACATGCAATCAGTGATCATTTCACTGTCGACTTCAGGAGTTCCCAAGCAACCCGCTTCGGCAGATTATCATTGGCAAATTGCCATAACTTCCCGCTTTCGTACATCCTCAGAACGGTTTAGAGCAGTTTTTAAAATGCGTGAATCTAATCAACCCGAGCGCCTTTCGGTCACTTCATTTAGCCAAGACTGGTTGTTAAGAAATGCCATGAGCACTTTGGCATCTGTTGAAGTTGAAGGCCCAATCTCTGCACGTTCGATGATCGCTGAAAAGTGCCGTCAGACTTTGGAACTTTATGAGAGCGGCAGATCTTCGAAATAAGGAGCCTCTTCGAAGGTGACAGACCGCTCGGTGATGCGCGAAAGCGCGCTCATGCGATACCTTTTAGCCATGCCTTTTCTACGCGAACCAAGTCATATCCTCTTACTTCTCATAGTTGTCGTCATTCTCTTTGGCGCTAAGCGCCTTCCCGATTCAGCCCGCTCACTCGGACGTTCACTACGTATCTTTAAAAGCGAGATGAAAGAGATGAAGAACGATGGGGATGAAAAGAAGGATGGAACTGACGGCTCTGCCGCTCAATAAGAGTTATGACGACCTCCGTCGGCGGTCGCATGCCGCTAATCGAACATCTGCGTGAGTTTCGCAAACGAGTCGTTCGTTCTTCACTAGCAATCACCCTCGGTTCGATTATTGGGTGGTTTTTCTATAACGAGATAATTACGAAGTTAGCTGAGCCGGTCTGTGATCTCAAGGCGGCGCAAGCCAGTGGCGCTAATAATTGTGGCGCTCTTTATATCAATGGCGTATTAGGTCCTCTTAATCTGCAGATTAAAGTTGCAATTTTAACTGGTGTTATTTTGACTGCTCCGATCTGGCTTTATCAACTATGGGCATTTATCGCTCCCGCATTGCATCGTCGCGAAAAGAAGTACTCCGTACTATTTTTAATCGCAGCAACGCCGTTTTTCGCGGCCGGAACTTATCTAGGATATTCGATTCTGCCAATTGCAGTAAGAGTCCTCTTTGGCTTTACTCCGGATGCTCTAAATAACTTAGTTAAGTTCGATGATTACTTGGACTTTGTGATGCGAGCAATTCTACTTTTTGGAATTGCATTCGAATTGCCTGTTTTCCTGGTGACCTTCAATTTGATTGGATTCTTAAGTGGGGTGGTGATCCTCAAACCTTGGCGCATCTGGGTATTTGCAATCACCCTATTCGTTGCCGGATTTACACCAAGTGCTGACCCGCTTTCTATGGCCCTACTTGCTATTCCGTTGATTGGTCTTTATCTATTAGCGGGAGTTATTGCATTGCTCAACGATCGCCGCCGAGCTAAAAAGAACGCATCCTTAGAGTAGGCGCAAAAGATATGTGGGCAATCGTAATTAATCCCGTATCTGGATCGGGACGCGGCGCGGTCCTTGGTCGTGAAGTTGCGGGTTATTTCAGCGGAAAAGGTCTGCCTTATCAAATTATCACCGCGACATCAGCGGAAAAATTGCGAACTAATCTCACCCATTTTTTAGATAATGGCAGTGAAAGTTGCCAGGGAGTTATTGCAGTTGGGGGAGATGGTCTGGCACACCTAGTTCTGCAAGTCGTCGTACCTCGAAAAATCGCTTTTGCAATTCTCCCCGGAGGCACAGGCAATGATTTTGTTCGTGCATTGGGTTGGGACTTGAAAGATATTTCCACTCAATTAGATACTGTTGTGTCGACAGCTCCGCAATCTATTGATTTAGGGCAAGTTGATTCAGAATGGTTCGGGGCAGTCCTTTCCACGGGCTTCGATGCGGTAGTAAATGAGAAAGCGAATACGATGAAATGGCCGAAGGGCCCAATGAAGTACAACCTAGCAATTGCAATGGAGCTTCCGAAATTTAAGCCACTGAGATATAAAATTGAATTGGATAGCCAGACGCTAGAAACAGAAGCGATGTTGATTGCGATAGGCAATGGCAATAGCTATGGGGGAGGCATGAAGGTCTGTCCCGATGCCGTGATGTCAGATGGCCTTTTCGATGTGATGGTCCTTCGGCCGGTCAGTAAATTTGAATTTATCAAAGTTTTCCCAAAAGTCTTTAGCGGCAAGCACATTGAACACCGCCAAGTCGATATCTTTCGGACTTCCCGTGTTTCACTTCATGCAGAAGCGATTGCTTATGCTGATGGAGAAAGGATCGGTGGATTGCCAATTCGCGCTGAATGTATCGCCAGCGCTGGACTATCGTGGACCCTATGACTACCCCTGCGGCTAAATATGCGGCGGCAAAGTCTCGCAATAAGAATCAAATCACCACAGAATTCATATCCCAATTTGATTTTCCTTTTGACCAATTCCAGATTGACGCCTGCCATGCCGTAGAAAGTGGACATGGCGTCTTAGTAGCTGCCCCAACTGGTGCAGGTAAGACAGTTGTTGGTGAATTCGCAGCCTATCTTGCTTTAAGCAATGGAAAAAAGTGTTTCTACACCACACCGATTAAAGCTCTTTCTAATCAGAAGTTTCAAGAGTTTGTCGCTCGCTTTGGTGAAGCAAAAGTTGGTCTGCTTACGGGAGATACCAATATCAATTCGGAAGCGGATATTTTGGTTATGACCACAGAGGTCTTGCGCAACATGCTCTATGCGAATTCGACCACCTTGGTCAATCTCGGTTCAGTGGTAATGGATGAAGTTCATTACCTAGCTGATAAATTTCGTGGCGCAGTCTGGGAAGAAGTATTGATTCATTTAATGGAATCAGTGCAAGTAATCTCACTGTCGGCAACCGTTTCCAACGCTGAAGAGTTTGGCGAGTGGTTGGGGGAAGTTCGAGGTCAGACTGAGGTAATTGTCAGCGAGCATCGTCCGATACCTTTATATCAACATGTGCTGATTAATTCGAACTTGGTCGATCTCTTTAGCCAACCGGGAAAAATTAATCCCGAGATCCTGGCGTTAGAGCGCGAAGCACTTCGTAAGGTGAGAATTCCCCGAAATCGCCGCGAACAATGGGGGGCGCAGGAGTCACGACTTTCTCGAGCTGAGATTATTGAAAAGCTCAATCGTGAAAATCTTTTGCCGGCAATTACCTTCATCTTCTCGCGTATGGGTTGTGATGCTGCAGTGAAACAATGTTTGGCAGCGGGATTGAAGCTAACTAATACTGAAGAACGCGCTGAAATTTTGGCCACGGCAGAGCGATTTACGGCAAATTTACCTGAAGAAGATTTGGAAGTACTTGGTTATCGTGAATGGATCACTGCCTTAGAGCGAGGAATAGCGGCACACCATGCCGGCCTTCTTCCAAGTTTTAAAAATGCAATCGAAGATCTTTTTCAACGAGGACTAGTCAAGGCAGTATTTGCAACCGAAACGCTAGCCCTCGGAATTAATATGCCAGCGCGAACTGTTGTTTTAGAGAAGTTGACCAAATGGAATGGCGAAGCTCATGTACCAATTACTCCGGGGGAGTACACCCAGCTAACTGGAAGAGCAGGTCGTCGCGGTATCGATATTGAGGGAAATGCTGTGGTGCAATGGTCTCCAACTGTGGATTCTGCAACGGCGGCTGGACTAGCATCAACACGTACTTACCCGTTGCGATCTTCTTTTACACCTACGTACAACATGGCGATTAACCTCATAGCCCGTTTTGGACGTGAACGAGCTCATGGCAGTTTGGAATCCTCTTTTGCGCAATTCCAAGCAGATCGCGCTGTTGTTGGTTTGGTAAGACAGATTAAGAAGAACGAAGGCGCCCGGAACGAACTTATCGAAAGCGCTAAATGTCATCTAGGTGATTTCGAAAGTTATGCATCGCTGCGCTCAGAAATTAAAGAGTTAGAGAAGTTGCTATCCAAACGCGATGGCAGAAAGACTTTCGATAATCGCCAGCGTAGCCATATGGAAGGAGAGATCGACAATCTTCGTCGTAGTATGCGAAATCACGCCTGCCATTCGTGTAATGATCGTGAAACGCATGCGCGTTTTGCCGAAAGGGCAGAGCGGCTATCTCGCGAATCAGAGGGACTTCGCGCAAGAGTAGAAAATCGCACCCACGTAATTGCTAAGACCTTTGATCGCATTTGCGATGTGCTTACCCACTTGGGGTATATCGAAGGAGAAAAACCACTGGCGCAAGGCCAGATACTGGCAAAGATTTATGCTGAATCAGATCTCCTTTTGACCGAGACAATCCGTGCAGGAATATTAGATAACCTCTCTGCACCTGAATTGCTCTCGGTAGTTTCTTCTATGATCTTTCAATCTCGATCGCGAGATGATTACGCACCGAAGATGCCTCACCAGAATGTCGCTAACGCACTTGCCGAGATAACCAAGTTGTGGGCAAAGTTGGAGGCGATCGAGAATGACTTCGATGTCAAAACACAGAAAGAACCTGATTTCGGGTTTGCTTATATTTCTTATCGTTGGGCACAGGGTAATTCGCTTACCAATGTATTAAAAGGTAGCGATATGTCGGTAGGTGACTTTGTGCGTTCGACAAAACAGTTGATGGACCTGCTGATGCAGATAGCAGGGGCAAGTGAATCTTTACGTCCAGTTTGTCGCGAAGGAATCAAGCGGCTCGACCGTGGCGTAGTTTCGTATATGGTTGATGACTTATGACGCTCATGCTGCTCGATAGCGCATCGCTCTGGTACCGCGCTTATTACGGAATGCCTGACACGATGTTGGCTCCCGATGGAACACCGGTTAACGCTATCCGTGGTTATCTGGATATGACGGCGAGGCTAATCACTATGTATTCTCCAAAGCGAATTGTGGCTTGCATCGAAGGTGATTGGCGCCCTTCGTGGCGCGTGGAACTCTTTCCAGATTACAAGGCAAATAGATTGGAAGAAGGTGGTGAAGAGGAGGAAGAGCCTGATTTATTGACGCCACAAATTCCGATT
Organism: Actinomycetota bacterium; assembly: GCA_009698295.1. Classification (GTDB taxonomy): domain Bacteria; phylum Actinomycetota; class Actinomycetes; order Nanopelagicales; family Nanopelagicaceae; genus Planktophila. The sequence goes on from WLQO01000001.1 coordinate 37,323, forward strand.
CTCTTGGATTTACTAGATGAATTCGGTATCCCTATGGTCGGGGTAGATGACTATGAAGCAGATGATGTAATGGCAACATTTGCTGTTCAAGAAAATGGTCCCATCCGCATCGTGACAGGTGACCGAGATTTATTTCAGCTCGTCGACGACAAACGAGATGTGAAAGTTGTTTATCTCGCCAAGGGTTTATCGCAACACGATTTAGTGGATACAGCGTGGGTTGCACGTAAGTACGCTATTCCAGGCGATCGTTACGCCTTATTTGCAATGTTTCGTGGCGATCCATCCGATGGGCTGCCGGGAGTGCGCGGAATTGGCGAGAAAGGTGCTGCGCTGATAGCCAATCATTTTGCAGATGTCGATGAAGCGCTGGCGGGAGCACATTCTGCGCATGCTGCACTTAGTCCGGCGTTAGCGAAGAAAATTATCGCAGGTGCTGATTACTTAAAGATTGCTCCGACGCTGGTGCACTGTGCAAAGGATGTAGCGCTTCCTACGTTAGATATAGCGATGCCAAAGGCACCTAAAGATTTGTCCAAGATTTATGAAATCAAAGAACATTATGGTCTGGGGGCTAGCGTCGATCGATTGATAGCAGCACTTAAATGGTGATGATCGCGTTATCTGCTTTCTTAGCGAGTGCAGCATTTGCGCCAATTGGAATTTGGTTTTACGCGGTAGCCGGGTATGCACTTTTCCTCCGCAGAGTATTGAAAACATCTAGACCTAAATGGCAAGCATTTGCATTTGGATTGATTTATAACGCGATAGTTCTGCATTGGTCAGGCAAATATGTCGGAGCGCTCCCATGGCTACTCTTATCGCTTTTGCAAGCTCTTTTCTATATTCCAGTAGGAGTCGTAGCTAAGCGCACTAACTCAATTTGGTGGGTTATTTTCACTCTCTTATTGATGGAAGAGTTACGTGCAATTTTTCCATTCGGCGGTTTTGGTTGGACTCGTATCGCCTTTAGCCAAGTTGAATCGCCGGCTCTGGCGATTGTTTCCTATGGGGGAGTGTTGGCTTTATCAGGAGTCACCCTTATCTTTGCTGCCCTTTTTTCTAAAATACGATTTGGTAATATCGTTAAATTCATCGTAATTTTGCTGCTGCTCTCTTTCATACCAGTTAACCCACAGGGGAGTGATTCTCTAAAATTGTTGGCTGTACAAGGAAATACGCCTAGCGTCGGTTTAGATTTCAATGGACGCGCTAAAGCAGTATTCAATCTGCACCGTGACGCTACTTATAAATTCGCGGATGAAAAATACGATGCGATCATCTGGCCGGAAAACGCTATCGATATCGATCCATCAACTTATCCAGAGGTAGCCGTTGATATCTCTAGATTGACTATTGAGAAAAATTCACCGCTGATTGCAGGTGTCGTGTTAAATGAGAATGGAGCCCCTGCAAACGCTTCAGTTATGTACTCAATCGGTGGCAAAATATTGAGTACTTATGTAAAACGCGGATTAACGCCTTTTGGAGAATTTATGCCACTGCGTAAGATCGCCGAATTTGTCTCTCCATATGCAGCATCAGTTGTGGATTTTAAAGCAGGCGTGAATCTGCAAGTGCATGAGGTTGCTGGATCGTCGCTGGGACCGATCATTTGTTATGAAATTATTAACGATCATTTGGTAAGCCAGATGAGTGCGCAATCATCGGCGTTGCTTGTTCAGACAAATAGCGCAACATTCGCCGGAACTGCAGAGAGTCGACAACAGCTTGCTATAACGCGGATTCGGGCAGTAGAGAATTCGCGAAGTGTGTTGAGCGTTTCCACCGTTGGAATATCCGCGTTTATCGACAATAATGGGCAAGTGGTGAAGGCGACAAATGAGAATGTGCAGAGTGCGCTATCTGGAACAGTGATATTAAATGACCAAATAACTCCCGCAAATAAGTGGCGATCTCCATTGAAGATTGCAGTTCTGGGACTTTTTCTCTTATTTGCGTTGATTGAAATGCGAAAGCGTAAAAATTTATGAGCGCCCAGGTTCCAGAAAAATTGGCTATTTTAATTCCAACATATAACGAGGGTTTAACTATTGCCCAGTTGTTGGAGAAATTGGGAAATTTTAGGGATCTCGGCAGCTACCAATTTGATGTCTTAGTCATTGATGACAACTCACCGGATGGAACCGCACAGATAGTCGATGATTTACAGCTTTCTTGGGTAAAGATTTTGCGGCGTCCGGGTAAAGGTGGATTAGGTGCGGCTTATCGCGCTGGTTTTACCCAAGTTCTATCTATTAACTCGTACACCCATGTAGTCACAATGGATGCTGATGGGTCCCATCGCGTTGAAGATCTGCCAGCAATGTTTGCAGCGATCAAGCCGGGAAGGTCAATTACCTTGGGAACTCGTTGGATTACAGGAGGCAGCGTTGTTAATTGGCCGAAATCACGACAATTGTTATCAAAAACAGGTACTCGATATGCAAAATTCGCCCTGCGAATTGATCTAAACGATCTGACCGGTGGTTTTCGTATTTACAGCGTCGAGTTGTTAAAGGCTCTAAACCTTAAGGATATGCAGGCAACTGGTTACTGTTTTCAAATTGAGATGGCGATGGCTGCAGATTTAGCTGGCGCAGTTGCAACAGAAGTTCCAATTACCTTTGTTGAGCGAGCCAATGGCGTATCAAAGATGTCGAAGGCAATCGTTATTGAAGCGCTGACGCAGACGACTCGTTGGGGCATCTCACGTAGGCTTAGACCTAACGCCGATAAGTTACATTATGTTAAGTAACTTAAAAGTGGCCCGCCCCCACGCTTTTTAAGCGCGATTAGGAGCTGTATGCCTCTATCGGTGGGCAGGAACAGACAAGATTTCGATCTCCAAAGGCGCCATCGATACGTCCAACAGTTGGCCAATACTTGCCACGAGAACCGATCAATTCGCCAGGAATCAGGCCTGTAATCGTCGCTGGAAAGGCTCCTGCCTCTCGGGAGTAATCACGGTCCCAATTGGTGGCAGCGATCGCTCCTATCGTGTGTGGAGCGTTTCGCAGCGGTGACCCATCAATGCTCTGTTTGCCATCGATGATCTCTTGGATCTCAGAACGTATCCCGATCATCGCATCGATAAAGCGGTTCATCTCAAGAATATCTTCGGATTCAGTTGGTTCGATCATTAAGGTACCTGCGACCGGGAAAGACATCGTTGGTGCATGGAATCCAAAGTCCATCAAACGCTTAGCCACATCGTCAACGCTTACCCCTGAAACTTTAGTTAACTCACGTAAATCGAGAATGCATTCATGTGCGACCAATCCTTTATTACCGGTGTACAGGATTGGGTAGGCGCCCTTCAAGCGAGCAGCCATGTAGTTCGCATTTAAAATCGCTACTTCAGTTGCATGAGTTAGGCCTTCTCCCCCCATCAAACGGATATATGCCCATGAAATTGGCAAGATACTTGCCGAACCAAATGGCGCTGCTGAAATCGGACCAGGTCCTGTAGCAGGACCAGCAAGTGGATCTAATGGATGGTTAGGCAGAAATGGCGCTAGATGTGCTTTTGCTATGACTGGACCCACACCTGGTCCCCCACCACCATGTGGAATACAGAAAGTCTTATGGAGATTTAGATGCGAAACATCGGCTCCAAATTTTCCTGGCTGCGCAGTACCGACTAAGGCGTTTAGATTTGCTCCGTCGACGTAAACCTGTCCACCTGCATCGTGAATCAGCGCGCAAATTTCAGATATCGCCGATTCAAATACCCCGTGTGTTGATGGATAAGTAACCATCAAAGCTGCCAAACTCTGGGCATTTTCGGAGATCTTCGCTTTCAAATCAGCGAGACTGACATTTCCTTCTTCATCGCATTCGACCACAATCACTTTCATACCCGCCATAACTGCGCTGGCTGCATTTGTACCGTGGGCACTCGATGGAATCAAACAGATATTTCTAGCGGAATCACCACGCGAATCGTGGTAATTAC
>WLQO01000010.1 GCA_009698295.1 Actinomycetota bacterium
TAGCAATGTGCGCACATGTATTTGGAGAGTTAGTCGGATCAGCCGGTTCGTGGAGTATCGGATTCGGTCTAGCGGATGAAAAACATCAAGGTCAATACCAGGGCGTCTATTCACTTTCTTGGGGAGTCGGCGGCACTATCGGACCAGCCTTCGTCACCGCTATGGCAATTACAATTGGTCAACTTGGTTGGGTTTATATGGCAATACTCTTTGCCACAACGGGATTAGTTATGTATCGCTTAGTTATGAAACGCTGGTTGGTCGAACAACCCGTAACCAAATAAAACCAATTAGCCCGGAGATTAACGCTGAGATTATCAACCCAGCTTTCACATCTCCCTGAATTTCTTTACTTGATACTGCAACTTCAGAGATGACAAGTGCAACCGTTAAGCCCATCCCGGCGAGTGCGCCAACTCCAGCTAATTCAGTAATTTTCAAATCAGTAGGTTTTGGAACGACTTTTAAGCGTATGCAAAGCCAAGCAAAGAGAGTTATTCCAAGAATCTTCCCAACTACTCTTGCGATAGTCAGAGCAATTGCCGTCTTCGATGTCACTGAATCAAGTGAAATACCATCGCTTAACTTGGCAACGACGTACACCGGGATTACAAAAAAAGTACAAAGTGGCGAAAGAATTGTTACGACCTTCGCGACTGGAAATTTAGGTACAAAAGCAAGGAGCGCGCCGAAAGCAGCAGCTCCCAAAGTGGAAGCGCTATGTGCGATATCTAATTGATCCCCGTAGAAGATTGCTAGAACTATTAGCGAGAAGAGATCATCGGCAACAGCGAGCGTTAATAGAAAGATTCGCACGGCGGGGTTCGCCTTCTTGCCTAATAGCGCGAATACCCCAAGAGCGAGTGCTAAATCAGTGGGCATAGCAGTTGCCCAAGCAGGACTACCGGGATTTAGTGCAAGGAAGATCGTCGCGGGGAGAATCATTCCGCCAAGTGCTGCGATAGCCGGCAAGAGAACTTGCTTTGGATGAGTCAGGGTTGCAGTTATTTCGATTCCCACAAAGAGAAAGAAAATTGCAATCAGTAGATCCAGGGCCATGTTGTAAAGAGTACAAGAAATAGTAAGGGCCTCGCCGAGAAATCGACGAGGCCCTTAACTAATTCGATTTAGATATCGAAGTAGAGTTCAAACTCAGCTGGATGTGGACGCAAACGAACGTAATCAACTTCGTTCTTACGCTTCCACTCAATCCATGTTGAGATGAGATCATCGCTAAATACGCCACCCTTGGTCAAGAATTCATGATCCTTTTCAAGGTTATTTAGAACTGCTTCAAGTGAACCAGGAACTTGTGGAATCGCGGCAGCCTCTTGGCCTTCGAGTTCGTAAAGATCCTTATCAACTGGAGCAGGTGGTTCGATCTTGTTAAGAATTCCATCGATACCAGCCATCAACATCGCAGCGAATGCGAGATATGGGTTAGATGATGGATCTGGGCAACGGAACTCAATGCGCTTTGCCTTTGGTGATGAACCAGTAATTGGAATACGAATACATGCAGAACGGTTACGTGCTGAGTAAACGAGATTTACTGGCGCTTCATATCCTGGAACCAAACGACGATATGAGTTAACAGTTGGGTTAGTGAAGGCTAGGAGTGATGGTGCATGCTTCAAGAGTCCACCGATATACCAACGCGCCATATCTGAGAGATCGCCATATGTTCCTGCTTCGAAGAACAGTGGCTTGCCATCTTTCCAAAGTGATTGGTGAACGTGCATACCTGAACCGTTATCACCGAAGAGTGGCTTTGGCATAAAGGTTGCAGTCTTGCCACCTTCCCAAGCTACGTTGCGAATGATGTATTTAAACTTCATCAATTCATCGCCGGCGCTAAGAATGTCGGTGAAGCGATAGTTGATTTCCATTTGGCCAGCAGTACCAACTTCGTGGTGTGAACGCTCAACCAAGAGACCGGCGCGACCGAGTTCCATAACCATCTCATCGCGTAAATCAGCGAATTGATCAGTTGGAGAAACTGGGAAGTATCCGCCTTTGATACGTGTGCGGTAACCGCGGTTTGGTGTGCCATCTGGATCGGCAACGATGCCAGTGTTCCATGCGCCTTCATAAGAATCGATATGGTGGTAAGACTCATTGATTCCTGTGCTAAAGCGCACTGCGTCAAATACATAGAACTCAGCTTCTGGTGCGAAGAATGCTTGATCAGCGATTCCAGTTGACTTTAAATAATCAACGGCCTTGGCAACTACACCGCGTGGATCGCGTGAGTAAGGAGTGTTATCGGATGGGTTGTGAACTGAGAAGAGAATTACGAGTGTCTTCTCTAGACGGAACGGATCGATAAAGGCAGATGATGGAATTGGTAGCAACTTCATATCTGATTCGTGAATTGACTGGAAGCCACGGATAGAAGATCCGTCGAACATCAAGCCATCGGTAAAGACCGCTTCGTCAAAAGATTCAACCGGAACGTTGAAGTGGTGTTGGATACCTGGAAGGTCGGTAAAACGAACGTCAATAAGTTTTACATCTTCCTTCTTAATAAATGCAAAAATTTCTGCGGAATTCTTAAACATTAATCTTGCTCCTCGTATCTTCGAATTATTCGAGAGTAAGGCCGGATTGTTACATCTGCCAGATTTACTCGGGCCTTCACCTTTGAGGGCAACCGATCTAGGTAAACCCTAAGACTTCCTGGGCCATTTGGCATAACCGGTGTGTTACAGCCATGTAAATCCTTCGCCCCGGTGCAGCGATCTGTAGGCTCACCCGTATGAAACATGAGATCAGTTTGGGCCGCCGTTTCCTAGGTCTAACTATCGATTGGCTGATGTGTTACGCGATCGCGCTCGGATTCTTTGGGGGAACGGGATCGTTCGCCGATCGCGCCCCACATGCCCGAGTGCCGCACCTGATCATCTTCTTTATAGAAGTCTTGATACTGACCGCCTTCGGAGGCGCGACCGCCGGCCATCGCATCGTTGGCTTAAAAGTCGTCCAATTCCAAGGTGGTGGCAATCCAACTCCCGTGCAATCCTTGATTAGGACAGTACTTCTCTGTTTGGTGGTAACCGCAATTACTTATGACGAAAGAGGACGCGGAATACACGAGCGACTCAGCGGAACCGCATTAATAGATATACGGAAATCGCGACCTAATTAAGACTAAATCTGATTAACGTTTTGGTACGCGAATTCCTTTAGGCATCGGACCTTTTGGTATTGGCATAGACATTCCGCCAATGGCTTTAAAGCGGGCGCGAACTTCACGCATCTGGTGAGCTGATAATTTCTTAGGCAACTTAGCAAGATGCTTCTGCAATTTACGAAGTGAAACTTGACCGGCACCATCGCCAACGTAAATTTCAGTTACGGGAACGCCAGGTGCAAAGCGCTCGGCCTTCTTACGTTCATCCTGCAACATGGTGCGAACTGCTTGAGTTCCTTCGCCAGTTAATACAATTCCTGCGCGTCCAACGCTGCGGTGGACCATATCTTGATTCTTAGTGACTGCAACAGCTGGCGTAGTTGTCCAACCTTTGCGAATCGCCATAAGCACGCTAGCTCCAGCGCCAATCTGTCCTTCGATGGAGACATATGCAGCAGAAGATGCGATACGTGTAAAGAAGAACATCGCGGCAAGCGCGGCAACTGGAAGAGCAACGAAACCTAGATAAATCGGATGGCCAATAACCATTCCGAATGAAATTCCGATAGCCCAAGTGATGGCAAAAACGCCGAAGATGCCAGCGCCAATCCATGGCTTAACGCTCTTAGTTACCGAATATGCGTCACGGAAAGTTTGAAAACGGACTTTTTTGATCTTTGGCTCTGATGTCTTCTTCTTATTGAACATAGCGTCAGTTTAGGGGAGCAGGTGCTGTACCACCAAGACGAGCCGGCGCCCAACGCTGTCCAAGGTGGCTATCGGGGTATTTCGCTTGAACTTCATGTAAGAGATTGAGCAGAGTTTCGCGGAGCGCTTTCTCGCCCGCCTCGACATCAGAACCTTTTTCGAAGAACATTGGAGCACCAAATGTTACAAAGATAGGGAAATTGTTACGCCGCAAATCTCGCTTTAGACCCTTTGTCCAAATCCGTTGTGAACCCCAAACAATCGTTGGAATTACCGGAACGTTGGAACCCATAGCCAGTCGAACAGCGCCTGATTTCAATTCTTTGATTTCAAAGCTTTTTGAGATTGTGCCTTCAGGAAAAATTCCAACTACTTCACCAGATCGCAGAGCGCGCAAGGCTGCAACAAAAGATGCCGAACCATTATTGCGATCAACATTTATATGGTGCATTCCACGCATTAGCGGTCCTGCCAATTTATTATCGAAGATCTCTTTCTTCGCCATAAATCTAACCAGGCGATTTGCTGGCAATGCTGCGGTTCCAATTAACGCAAAATCTAGATAGCCGATGTGGTTCATTGCCAAAATCGCGCCACCTTTACGTGGGATATGGGCATCGCCTTCAAAGTGAAATTGCAAACCTAGATATTTCCAGAAAGTTTTGAGCGCAACTATTACTGGCGGATAAACAATTTCAGCCACGAAGCGAACCCTGGCTAGCGCGAGCTTCTAACGCTTGCTTGTAGAGACGGCCTGCGCGATAACTTGAACGAACTAGCGGACCGCTCATCACTCCTAAGAATCCCACTTCGGTCGCTTCTGCAGCCAACTCAACAAATTCTTCAGGCTTGACCCAACGTTCCACTGGATGATGCTTATTAGTCGGACGCAGGTATTGCGTGATAGTTATCAAATCGCAACCAGCAGCATGCAGATCAACCAGAGCTTGGGAAACTTCTTCACGAGTCTCGCCTAAACCAAGAATCAAATTCGATTTGGTAACCAACCCAAAATCGCGCGCCATACCGATGACCTGCAAAGATTTTTCATATGTAAATGCGGGGCGAATTCGTTTAAAGATGCGGGGGACGGTCTCGAGGTTGTGAGCGAAGACTTCAGGTTGAGTTTCAAAGATTTGGTTAAGTAGTTCAGATTTGGCATGGAAATCTGGAGCGAGCATCTCAACGCCACAACCAGGATTTAACTCGTGCACTTGGCGAATAGTTTCGGCATATAACCAAGCGCCTTCATCAGGTAAGTCATCACGCGTTACACCAGTGATCGTTGCGTATCGCAAACCCATCGCTTTTACCGACTCAGCAACTTTACGTGGTTCTTCGCGATCAATTGGCAGAGGCTTTCCAGTATCGATATTGCAGAAATCGCAACGACGTGTGCAGCGATCGCCACCAATTAAAAATGTTGCTTCTTTATCTTCCCAACATTCAAAAATATTTGGACAAGCCGCCTCTTGGCAGACAGTGTGTAACCCTTCGCTCTTTACGAGCGCGCGCAGCCTGGTGTACTCCGGACCTATATTGGCGCGAGTCTTAATCCATTCGGGCTTGCGTTCGATAGGCGTCTCGGTATTGCGCGCTTCAATTCGCAGTAATTTGCGGCCCTCAGGTGCGATGGTCATGCGCTTACCTTACCGAGTGCTTCCACGAGATGTTTCTCTACGATCGGCATAATTTCGGCAATATTTATGGCCCGCTGCAATTCGATCTCAAGTGAAGTCACGGCGGCATCGTCAATGCCGCAAGGAACTATTTGGCTAAAGCGCGATAAGTCAGGGGCTACATTTAACGCAAAGCCGTGCATCGTGACCCCGTTGGCGACACGGATCCCAATCGCGGCAATTTTTCTTTCTCCTTTACCGTCGCAAATCCAAACGCCTGATCTGCCATCAACTCGAACTGCGCTTATTCCTAAATCTTCACAAACTGTAATAAGAGCACTTTCGAGAGTTCGAACAAATCCGACAAGTTCAGTTGGTTTAAGTAATTTAACAATTGGATAACCGACCAACTGGCCAGGGCCGTGCCAAGTGATTCGCCCACCGCGATCAACGTTTACAACTGGAGTTCCATCGTTAGGCATTTCAAAAGCTTGTGTGCGCTTGCCTGCGGTGTACACCGAAGGATGTTCCAATAAGAGCAGTGCATTGGGGTGATTTTGCCCCGCGACTTCAGAATGAATTTGGCGTTGCAGCGCTAGTGCGCTCTCGTATTCCATAAGTCCCAAGCGCTCCACCGCGATTTGTGGCGCAATTCGCGCGGTGCTGGCAGGCGATTGAAGTGGCACAGGTACAGCCTAAAGGTAGGCTGTACTCCTAGCGAATTCTGCTCAAACCCAAGCCCGAAAGGCCCTTCTATCGTGACTATGCAACGCGCCCAAAAGAACCGTAAACCATATGCCATCGCGATGTTGGTGGTGATCGTCTGGTTCATGATCACCGGAATTTTTGGTCCGTTATTCGGAAAGTTGTCATCAGTTCAAGAGAACAATAACTCTTCATTTTTACCCAAGGGGGCAGAAGCAACACTGGCTGCCGATGAGATTAAGAAATTCTCGGCACAAGACACTTTTAATTTCCCAGCGCTTGTACTTTTTGAGGGAAGTTCTACACCAGCAACTTTCTCCGCTATCAACGAGCACGTTGCGAAAGTTGGCAATTTAACTCTCTCTGGAACTTCTGCAAAGATTTCAGATTATTTAGCGCCCGGCCAAGTGATATCGGTATTCCCATCGCAAGATGGCAAGGCGCTGTTGGCCAATATCCCACTTGATGGAAATTCGATTGCCAAAGTTCTGCCTAACGATAAACCAGTTCTACCCGCAATTATTGAAGCTCTGCGAACTGATATCGCACCGATTGCAAAAGCAAATGGATTTCAACCATATGTAACAGGTCCAGGTGGACTTCTGGGTGATCTCTTTGGCGCATTCGGAACTCTAGATTCCTCCCTACTTCTCACCACTCTTGGTGTCGTGGCAATCATTCTGATTGTCGTGTATCGATCACCAGTACTTTGGATAATTCCTCTTCTATCGTCTCTCTTTGCGCTCTCGACCGCCGGCGGAATTGTCTATCTGCTGGCAAAGAACAACATCATCGATGTTGATGGGCAATCACAGGGCATTCTCTCGGTATTAGTAATCGGAGCAGCAACAGATTATGCGCTCTTGCTTATTGCTCGATATCGCGAAGAGTTGCATTTCACCGATAATAGATTCGAGGCGATGCGCGCGGCTTATAAAGGCGTGTGGGAACCAATTTTGGCTTCGGGATCAACGGTTGCGATCTCGCTACTAATTTTGCTCTTTAGCCAATTAACAAACACGGCAGGGCTTGGTCCAATTGGAGCCATCGGCATAGCTTGTTCAATGATTACGATCCTTACTTTGCTACCAGCGCTACTTTTGATCTTTGGTCGTTGGATTTTCTGGCCGCGAATTCCAAAAAATGACGGCGATGATCATGTTATGACTGGAACTTGGTCAAAGATCGCTAACTCAATTGGTCGTAATCCACGTAAGGCTTGGATCATTACTGGCGTAATTTTGCTGGGATTTGCAGCCACCTCAACAACGCTTAAGGCAGATGGTATTGGCACAGTCGATACCTTTACTGGAAATCCAGAATCAGTCGTTGGTCAGAAGTTACTTGTCACGCACTTTCCGGGGGGAGAAGGTGACCCAACACAGATCGTTATCGATGTTAATAAATTAGCAGCCGTAACCGCCGCAGTTAAATCTGCACCTGGTGTAACCGATGTAGTTCCGATGCTTGATGGCATGGTAATTCCCGGCCAACCAACACCTGCCATGAAAGTTGTAAATGGTCGAGCAATTCTCAATATCACTTTAGATAAAGCGCCAGATAGCGTGGAAGCTGGAAATGACATACCAAAAATTCGTGAAGTCGCGCATGCTGCAGATCCCACATCGTTAGTCGGTGGCACAAGTGCGGTTTATTACGACGTTCGCTCCGCAAATAACCGCGATAACAAGACCATTATTCCGATCATCCTCTTGGTGATCACAATAATTCTTGGTTTATTACTACGCAGCGTGGTCAGTGCCATTGTCTTGCTCGGCACCGTAGTTCTAAGCTACTTCGCCACCTTGGGCGTTTGCGCATTGGTCTTTAACCATATCTTTGGCTTTGCGGGAGGAGATAATTCCTTCCCACTATTCGCCTTTATCTTCCTTGTAGCACTCGGTATTGACTACAACATCTTCTTGATGACGCGAGTGCGCGAAGAAAGCGGAAAGATTGGAACTCGTGCTGGCGTAATTAAAGGCGTAACAGTTACTGGCGCAGTAATTACTTCAGCGGGCATAGTCCTTGCAGCAACCTTCGCGGTCTTGGGCCTTTTGCCGCTGGTTCCACTTGCCGAGCTTGGTTTCGCGGTTGGATTTGGTGTTTTGCTAGACACCATCATCGTTCGGTCAATCTTGGTTCCAGCTTTAGTTCACGAGATTGGGCCAAAGATCTGGTGGCCATCTAAATTGCAAAATAAGTAAGCTCATATTTTGAAATTTCTTGAAGCAAGTTAAATGTATTTAGTAATCGGTGCTGGCCTTGCCGGGTTGAGCGCTGCGCTTACTCTGCAAGAAGCGGGCGTTGAAGTAACGCTGCTAGATTCATCTGACCGTACAGGTGGAAGAGTGGCAAGCGATCTGATTGATGGATTCATCCTCGATCGTGGCTTCCAATTGATAAATATGAACTATCCCGAAATTAAACGTTGGGGGATAGGTAGTGAGTTAGATTTTCAAGTTGCGCCACGTTCAGTTCGTGTTTCTTATGGTTCAAAGTATGTAAATCTTGGAGATCCGCGAACCTCACCATTGTCGATATTTTCGACAATATCTGGCTCGCTTCCTTCAAAGGTGGCTTTTTTAAGGTATTTGCTGACAAAGCCAGAACCGTCAGAAAGTGTTGAAGACCATTTGCTTCGCAGTGGAACAAAAGATTTGTATAAAAAAGTCTTAAAACCATTCTTGCAAGGAGTATTTCTGGCTGATCCTTCACGAGTAAGTGCGGTCGTTGGCAGAGAAGTTATTGGCACCTTTATCGCTGGCAAATCTGGGATTCCAGCAAAGGGAGTCGGATCGTTAGCGGTTGCTTTGACAAAACGAGTAAAAAACTTGCAGTTAAATACGCGTGTAGAACAAATACAAGGAAGCGTTGTTGTTACAAGTAAAGGTAATATCGAAGCCGATAAAATTATCTTGGCCACCGATTTAACTACTGCGGGACAATTACTTGGATCCTCTCAAGTTACGCCGCTTTTGAGCGCCACGACTTGGTACCACGCCACTGAAACAGCGCCTTCTACAACAGCTGAATTGGTTATAGATTCTCAAGCACGCGGACCGGTGGTTAATTCAATTGTTATCTCAAATCTTTCAAAGGAATATGCACCGCCTGGTCAACATTTAATCTCATCTACAACCATCGCTCACGCATCAGAATCAGAAGTTAGGCGACATCTAGCCTTGATGTGGGGCAGTTCTACGGAAAAATGGCGTTTCTTAGCTAAATATGAGATCCATTCAGCGTTGCCGCTCTTTGCCCCAGCAGCTGAAAGCGTTAAGGGTTCGCGCGTCAATGATGACATTTATTGCGCTGGCGATTATTTGACTGCGCCTTCACAAAATGGCGCATTACTTTCAGGACGTCTTGCGGCGCAAGAACTACTGCTCGACGAGGGCCTGTAAAGCAGTTGAAATATGTGGGTAATCCCATTTGAAACCCGCATCAGTTAAAGCGTTTGGCATTACCTTCTTTGATCCAAGAACTTCACTTGAAAAACCACCGAGTGCAATCTTTAGTGCGATCGCCGGTGCTGGAAAAAGTGCAGGTCGCTTCATGGCGCGCGCTAGCGCAGCAGTGAACTCTTGATTCGTAACTGGATTTGGCGAAGTTAAATTTACTGGCCCCGAAACGTTCTTTTCTAAGGTAAAGACAATGGCGCGGATTACATCGTGCAAAGTTATCCAGGACCACCATTGCTTGCCTGAACCCAGTTTCCCGCCTAAGCCAAATCTAAAGAGCGGCAACATACGACCAAGTGCGCCGCCTGTCGGATCCAGTACCAGGCCAGTGCGGAGTTTTACAGTACGCACATCACCCGCTAAATCTGCGGCACCTTCCCATTCGCGACAGACCGCGGCAAGAAAATCATTTCCAACAGAATCAGATTCAACAACTGCGCGATTTCCAGAATCTCCATACCAACCAATTGCGCTGGCTGAAATAAAAACCTGCGGTTTAACTTCGGCAACTGCGTTAGCGATTGCAGTAGTGCCTAGCAAGCGAGAATTTAAAATTTCAGATTTAAATCGTTTCGTCCATCGTTTATCACCAACGCCGACGCCGGCCAGATGTATTACCGCATCTACGCCACGAAGTGCCTCAATGTCCACATAACCAGTCTTTGGATCCCACTGAATTTCATCGGGGGCAACTGTTGCGCGACGTACCAAACGTTGCACGGTATGTCCTTCAGATTTTAAATAGCCAACAAGTGCACTTCCGATCAAACCAGAAGTGCCAGTGATGGCAATTCTTTGAGCAACGGCCATACGAGTTAGAGACCTAGATCTGATTCAAAAGCGCCGCCTTCGAGGCGCTCCTTCAAAGTTACTAAGAATCTAGCGGCGTCAGCACCGTCCACGACACGATGATCGTAGGAAAGACCGAGATAAACCATTGAGCGAATTGCAATTGTTTCGCCACCATCTTCGCCTTTGACAACCATTGGACGTTTTACAACTGCGCCCAAACCAAGGATTGCAACCTGTGGTTGATTAATGATTGGAGTATCAAAGAGCGCACCGCGGCTTCCAGTGTTTGTAAGAGTAAAAGTTCCTCCGCCTAATTCATCTGGAGTCACCTTATTGTCACGAGTACGTGCGGCTAGGTCGGCGATCTTGCGAGCGATTCCGCCCATATTTAAATCACCGGCGCTATGGATCACTGGGACCAAGAGTCCGCGTTCGGTATCAACAGCGATACCTAAATGCTCTGCTCCGTGATAAATAATTTGGTCACCTTCGACAGATGAGTTAAGCACTGGGTGCTGTTTCAGCGCTTCGCAAACAGCGACTGCAAAGAATGGCAAGAAGGAAAGCTTGACACCTTCGCGAGCTTCAAAAGTCGCCTTGGAGCGATCGCGCAAACGAGCAATCTTTGTAACATCAACTTCGATCACTGTTGTTAGCTGGGCGCTAACTTGTAGTGATTCGACCATGCGAGCGGCGATAACTTTACGAAGTCGTGACATCGTCACTGTTGTTCCGCGAAGTGGAGATACAGCAACAATTGAATTGGTGCGCTGCGCCGCTGGGGCGGAAACTGGAGCCGAAACAGAAGCAGCCGGTGCAGATTTAGGCGCTGCTGCCTGAACATCTTCTTTACGAATTCTGCCGCCGACACCAGTGCCAGAAACGCTGGCGAGATTTACACCAAGTTCGGTGGCAAGCTTGCGAACAATCGGAGTTACATAAGCATCAAGTGGTTGAGTCACTGAAACGGCAGCAACTACTGGTGCTGCAACTACTGGTGCAGCAACTACTGGTGCAGCAACTACTGGTGCAGCAACTACAGGCGCAGGTGTGATCGGTGCTGCAACTACAGGTGCTGGTGTGATCGGTGCTGATGGAACAGATGTAGCTCCAGATCCGCCAATAACAGCAAGGCGCGCTCCGACCGGAACAGTTGTATCTACTGGAACATCGATTGAAATAATTGTTCCGGCTACAGGTGAAGGAATTTCGGTATCAACTTTATCTGTAGAAACTTCGAGTAACGCTTCATCAACTGCAACGCTATCTCCAACGCCCTTTAACCAACGCGTCACAGTTCCTTCGCTTACGCTCTCACCAAGTGCGGGCATCGTAATAATTGTTCCGGCACCGCTAGCAGCAGGTGCAGCAGGTGGAGGAGTTACTGGCGCAGGCGCTGCAGCAACAGGAGGAGGTGTCACGGGTGCGGCTGCAACGGGTGTTGCACCATCTGCAATGATCGCAAGTTCGGCACCGACTGGAACTGTCTGATCTATTCCGACAACAATCTTTTGCAACGTTCCGGCTACAGGTGAAGGAATTTCGGTATCGACTTTATCGGTTGATACTTCAAGGAGCGGCTCATCCATTGCGACATGATCGCCTTCGGACTTGAGCCATCGTGTGACTGTTCCTTCGCTGACACTTTCACCAAGTGCTGGCATCGTTACTGAGAAAGTCATAGCTTGTCCTTTTCCTTAATTAACCGTGAGCGTGTAATGGTTTGCCGGCAAGTGCCATGTGAGCCTCGCCCATTGCTTCTGACAGCGTTGGGTGAGCATGGATAAGGGGAGCGACATCATCAGCTGACGCTTCCCAGTTAAAGATTAGTTGTGCTTCTGCAAGAAGTTCGCCGACGCGCGCACCGACCATGTGAATACCAAGTACAGGTCCACCTTTTTGTGAAACTAGTTTGATAGATCCAGCAGTACGCAAAATTTGCGCCTTACCGTTTCCGGCTAAATCGTAATTCAGTTCGACAACATCGTGGCCACGTTCTTTCGCTTGCGCAGTTGTGAGGCCAACTGATGCAACTTCAGGCTCCGAATAAGTCACGCGCGGAACGCCATCGTAATTAATCGGAGGTGGGTTCAGTCCGGCAATCTCTTCAGCTACCAGAATCCCTTCGCCAAATCCGACATGCGCCAATTGCAGCGTTGGGATTAGATCGCCGACTGCCCAGATGCCAGGAACATTGGTGCGGCATTTGTTATCGACCAAGATATAACCGCGATCCATTGTTATGCCCTGCTCTTCATATCCGAGATTCGCCGATACCGGTCCGCGTCCAACAGCGACTAGCAGAACTTCAGCGCTAAATGTCTTGCCATCTTCTAAGGTGACGGTTACGCCATCTGCGGTTACGGTGTGAGATTTAAAACGAACGCCAAGCTCAAAGTTAATCCCGCGTTTACGATAAGCGCGTTCTAGTTGCTTGCTAGATGATTCATCTTCCAGTGCGACTAGATGTGGCAAACCTTCAATTATTGTTACATCAGCGCCAAAAGATTTCCAAACAGATGCAAATTCACATCCGATAACCCCACCACCTAGAACAATTACGCTCTTAGGTACATATTCGAGTTTCATCGCGTGATCTGAAGTGATGACGCGCTTGCCGTCAATATCCAAACCAGGAAGCGTCTTTGCATAAGAACCTGTAGCCAGGACAACATTTTTCCCGGTGTACTTCGTCCCATTTACTTCCACAGTGTCCTTGGCCACGAGTTTTCCGTGTCCTTCGATATAAGTAATGTTTCTCGACTTCACCAGGCCTTGTAAACCTTTATGGAGTTTGGTGATGACGCCATCTTTATAGGAATTAACGCCGGTCATATCGATTGAGTTGAATGTGGCGTTGATACCAAAGTGGCTAGCCTCACGAGCGCCATCTGCAATTTCACCGGCGTGCAGGAGCGCCTTAGTCGGAATACATCCACGGTGCAGACAGGTACCGCCGAGTTTATCTGCTTCGATTAAAGCAACGCTTAAACCAAGTTGAGCTCCACGTAGCGCTGCCGCATAACCGCCGCTTCCGCCACCTAAAATTACGAGATCAAAATTGGACACCTGTGCGCGCTCCTTCGTGAACTTAACTACCGATCGAGCCTATCTTGCCAGTTTTAGGCTGCGATTACGAAATGGCGGCAGATTGGGCGAGCGCGACCAAGGAGCGAAGAGCAACGCCTGTTCCGCCCACTGGCGTATAGCCATACGGCTCACCTTCGTTATAGGCAGGTCCTGCAATATCAAGGTGTAACCAAGGTAACTCTGGGGCGATAAATTCTTTTAGGAATAGTCCCGCCACCATCATTCCGCCCATTCGCTCGCCGATATTTGCCATGTCAGCTACTGCTGAATCTAGTGATGCGCGAAGTTCAACCGGTAGCGGCATCGGCCAAAATGCTTCGCCAGCAGTTTTACTGATCGCGAAGAAATGATCGCTAAATTCTTGGTTATTAGTCATGATCGCAGCAGTACGGGTTCCGAGTGCTACCACTTGTGCTCCGGTAAGAGTTGCCACATCAATAATTCCATCTAGATCTTTATTCTCTTGCGCCTTAACCAAGGCATCGCCAAGAACCAACCGACCTTCAGCATCGGGATTTAAAACTTCGATAGTTTTTCCGCCATACATAGTAATAATGTCACTTGGCCTTGTCGCATTATCGCTAATCATGTTTTCTGCCAGCGGTGCGTAACAATCAATCGCGACTGGAAGTTTCATCAAAGCGATTGCGATTGTTGAAGCACACACTGCTGCGGCACCAGACATATCCGATTTCATCGCTTCCATGCCCGCGGCAGGCTTTAGCGCTAGCCCTCCAGAATCGAATGTGATTCCCTTACCAACGTATGCATAACTTTTCTTTGCCTTTACTTTTACGGGACGATAAGAAATATGTAATAAACGTGGGGGATTTGCTGACCCTTGACCAACTGCAGTAATTCCGCCGAACCCCTTGGCTTTAAGTTGGGTATGGGTCATTACCGAAACTTTCAAACCTGCGCCAGCGCCACCGACCTTCTTCACAAGACTTGTAAATTCTTTGCAAAATGATTCCGGATTTAGATGACTTGGAGGAGTGTTGATTAAATCTCGTACCAGAGCGGTGTATTCCCCGATTATGGTTGCGCGCTTCAATGCATCTTTTGCGCCAGCGCTACCGGCTAATTTCGAGTGAATGGTCACAGCTTTCAAACTGGGATGGCGCTGCGCAAGTGAATCCACGCGGAATTTATCAAAGGCATATGACCCCAATAGAACTCCTTCAGCAACAGCCTCCAGCGAGGCGAGCTTTTTAGTCGGAAGAGAAAAGGTTGCACTAGAACTTCCGCTAAGTCCACGTGCTGCTGCGCCAGCGGCACGTCTTAGCGTTTCATCTTCGATGACTGCCTTGTGTTCTCCAATTCCGGTGAAGACAAGTAAGCGAGTTGTTATGCCAGGGATTTTTATTACTTCATCGGCTTTTCCAGTTGCGCCCATATCGGCAAGAATTGGAAGTAACTTCTTTGAATCTAAAGCGATATCGCCACTTTCAATGACCAGATTTGCCTTGCCATCTCTAATGGATTTCTTATGAGATAAAGCGACAACCAAGATCTCATCCTTGATAATTCCATCGGATAGATGAAGCGTGGTCATTTAATCTCCTTTGAGAAGGGTGGGCGGCAACTTGCCTGAAATTAGCTTTGGGTAAGTGTAAGTTGTCGTTATGAAAAATTCACCACTTGCCGATAAACATCTCCAACTTTCGGCAAAGATGGCCGATTTCGGCGGCTGGCTTATGCCGATTGAATATCCCGGCGCTGGAGTCTTGGCTGAACATGCGGCAGTTCGTGAGCGGGTAGGAATTTTTGACGTATCGCACTTAGGCAAAGCAAGCGTGAAAGGCCCTGGCGCGTTGGAGTTTCTAAATACGATCTTTACAAATGACTTAAATCGCATTGCCGATGGTCAAGCGCAATACACCCTGCATTGTGATTCGAATGGCGGTGTCATCGATGACTTAATCGTTTACCGAAACAATCAGAGCGATCTCTTTCTCATTCCCAACGCCGCAAATACCTCGAATGTAGTTGCAGATTTGCTAACTAAAGCGCCAGACGGGATTGAGGTTTTAAATCTGCACGAATCCTTTGGCGTTATTGCCGTGCAAGGTCCTCTCTCGCGAGATGTCATAAAAAGTTTTGGGATTAATCCAGCAATGGATTACATGGCATTTGATCATTTAAAAATCGCTGATTGCGAAGTAATTCTCTGTCGCACCGGATATACAGGTGAACACGGTTATGAGATTGTTCCGCGCTGGGAAGATGCTGCAAAAGTTTGGGATGCACTTGCAAAAGCGATCTCTCCACTCGGTGGTTTGGTTTGTGGACTTGGGGCACGTGACACGCTCCGTACTGAAATGGGATATCCACTTCACGGCCACGAATTAACACTGGCAATTACGCCGGTTCAAGCCGCTGCAACTTGGGCGATTGGATGGGATAAAGAGGTATTTAGCGGAAGCGCTGCTTTGCGTGAGGAGAAAGCAGCAGGAGTTCATCCCCGTATTCGTGCGCTGGTCAGTCAAGATCGCGGCATTCCGCGTGCCGGAATGGAAGTAAAAAATTCATCCGGAGAAGTAATCGGTGTGGTTACTAGCGGAACATTTTCGCCTACCTTGAAAAAAGGTATTGCGCTGGCGTTACTAGATAGCGCCATCAAATTAGGGGATCAGGTATTAATCGATGTACGTGGACGAGAATGTTTAGCCGAAGTCACCAAACTGCCGCTAGTTAATTCAAACGTTCGTTAAATTCGACTGGCGATAAGAAAGCCGCCTTCTTTTTAGTGCGGCGCAGTGCAGCCAAAACTGCGGGACCTGTTGAAAATACAAGCACACTGGTGAGCACAGCTCTTGGAATATCCCAAGCCATAGATGAAAGAAAATGAAAGGTAATAAAACGGTGCAAATTTGTCGCTATCTCTCCACCGGCGATAAAGGAGAGTTGCGTGTCACTTCCCAGCGCCCATGGCCAAAATTGCAGATCCATTAAGAGTCCATAGCTAAACGCAGAAACTATCGAGATAGCAATAAGAAGTAATAGTTCGCGATTGCCACGCAATTTCTTTCCAAGCGATCCTGCAATTAATCCGATCATGCCAGCTGCAAAGAGTTGATAGGTGAGCCAAGAACCGATTCCGCCTGTAAAAAGGGCAGAAGTTAACATCCCCAATACTCCGAGTAGAAAACCAAATGCGCTACCAAATACCCGTGCTGCTAATATCAATAAAAACCACATCGGCTCTAAACCAACTGCGCCAGCGCCAAGTGGCCGAAGCGCCGCAAGAAGCGCCGCCAACATTCCTAGAAGTGCTACCGACTTGGCGTCAAGACTGTGATCGCTTAATTGCGCAAGTAACAAGAGCAGAGATAGCGGTAGCGCAATCCAGAAAAAATACTGAGCAAAGTGAGCACTTTGAGAATCTGGTGCGAAGAAGGGCCAAGTAAAGCCAGCTAGCGCAAAGATAGATGTTGCAGTTAGAGCAATTTTTGAGGTTAGCGAGAATGAGTAAATATCTCTGGTGGCCGTCTTCATTATTCAACCGCTCTTAAAACATCAGAAACAGTTAACCATGGTCGAGGAGCCATCACCTTGGCAACTTGTGGCGCGAAGGCTGGAGAGGATAAAAGTATTTCCAGAGTTGGTCCATCTGCTACAACTTCACCTTCTGATAAGAAGATGACGCGATCACAAAGTTCAGCAACTAATTCCACATCATGAGTAGCGATCAGGACCGATCGACCTAACTCCTTAGCAAAACTCTTCAGTAGGGTAATTAGCTGCGATTTTGCTTGATAATCAAGACCTCTAGTTGGTTCATCTAGTATCAAAACTTTTGGTTGTGCAGAGAGAACAATCGCCAGGACCAGGGCTAAACGTTGACCTTCAGATAAATCACGGGGATGTGTATCAGCATTTATCGACGGAACAATTCGTTGTAGCAGCGCCAAAGCAGTACCTGATTCAACCGCATTGTCTTTATCGGCCTGGCGGCATTCAGCGTGCACCGATTGGCCATAGAGCAGATCACTCGGTTCTTGTGGAATAAAGCCCACTGTCTTGCGGCGTACTTGCCCTTTTAGATCCTCCGACTTAATACCAGCAATTTCAGATTTACCCATTGAGTTCTTATTTAGCCCAACCAATGAAGTCAAAAGTGAACTTTTGCCCGCTCCATTGCGGCCCATCAATGCAACAACTTCTCCAAATCGAATACTTGTTGTCACATCATTTAAAACTTTCTTTCCATCATAAGAAAGAGTTAGTTTATTAATCGCCAGCGCAGTCTCTCCAAGCACGGGGTTGGGAGTCGCTAAATCTTTACCACTATTGCGTATATCTTCGGTCA
>WLQO01000100.1 GCA_009698295.1 Actinomycetota bacterium
AGACGTTGCACCGGCATACAACATTGCGCCATACGCCTCTTTACCCCAAAGAAATCCAAGAATATTTCCGGTTGCTTCTGCATATGGAAATGCATCTACCAGCGCTTTTACGCGAGATGTTATTTCATTGCCGACTAATTCACCTACTCGGAAAGCACCGATATTGCCCTGCATGATTTTTCCAGGAGATAAATAATCTGCGCCGAAGTTTACAAAACTAACAATTACCTTATCTGCGCCCACGACCTCAGAAAGATCATGCGCTGTTAAACCATTTTGGAGGGTGACCACAAATCCATCAGGTGTAAGCCGTCCGCGAAGTAGCTCAGCAGCGCTCTTTGTATGGTGGCTTTTTACTGCGACGGCAACGTTGGTGAGTTTTGCTGGCAAATCTGCTGGCAGTACCGCTTTGGCTTTAACAGTGAAATTTTCAACAGGGCCTTCGATAGAAATTCCATGTTCATTAATAGCCTTTACGTGATCTGCATCAGCATCACAGAAAAGAATGTCATGGCCAGCGCGGATCATATGCGCACCAATAGTTCCGCCAATTGCGCCCGCACCAATAATTGTTAATTGCATCAATTTCACCTTTTCAACATTGCCTAATGGATAAGTCCAGAGATAAGCCAGGAGATAAGAGTAAGAGTAGGCAGTAACTCTGGAAAAAAATAGCCCTCTATGCGATTGAGGAAAATGGTGGTTATATTGAGGCATGACCACAAAGAGAGTTGCAGTAGTTACCGGAACCGCCCACGGAATGGGAAGTGCGATCGCAGATGCACTTCGCAATAGCGGACACACCGTCCATGGAGTCGATCGCGAGCAAGCCGATCTTTCTAATCCTGATGCGGTAAAAGAGTATTTTCAAAAGATTGGCCACGTAGACATTCTGGTCAACTGTGCTGGCGGCGTTGTCGGGCAGACTCATAAACCACTTGATGAAGTAAGTGATGAGTCTTGGAAAGTAATCTTTGATGCCAATCTGCAAACAACATTTTTATCTACTCGCGCCGTTATAACCGGAATGAAAGCCAAAGGTTGGGGGCGAATCGTAAATATTTCATCTGGCGCCGGAAGAAGTGTGAGTCTGACTGGTATTCAGGCATATGCAACGGCAAAGGCTGCGCAGATAGGTTTTACACGACAGATGGCGCACGAACTTGGTCAATATGGAATTACCGTTAACTGCATCGCTCCTGGATTTGTTCTCTCAAATCCTTCAACGATTGCACAATGGGAAAGTTATGGCGCCGAAGGCCAAGCGAAGCTGAAGGCCGGAATCGCCACCAGGCGCTTGGGCAAGGCTGAAGATATTGCAAATGGCGTCTCGTTCTTTACCAGCGAATCAACTGACTGGGTTACTGGCCAGTGTCTATCCATAGATGGCGGCCATTCGCTCTTCTAGAACAGTACTTTTAGGGGTGGAAACCCGAGGCAAGCCGTTCTCACCCCTGTTACCCGCTGGTTTATTTCCCATAAGCGTTATAAGAACTTAACCATTAGCCCGAAAATAATTAGTGCTAAATCTTGGCAATTGCCATACGCTGGCAACACTCAAAATCGCTAAACAACAAAAGTCGATCTCTGGCCCTTGTCGTTTGGCGAATTTACTGTCCACATAGATTGGAAAATACATATGGCATCAAGAAAGAAAATGCTAGGTGCTTTTTTTGCAGCAGCTACTGTTGCAGTAACAGTTCTAGTACCGCTATCAGCAAATGCATCAAACACCGCACCAACAGGTGACTTGATATTTGTTCGTAACCAAGATTTCGCAACTTTCGATCCTGATCTTGCACAGAATGACTCACTGTTCATTCAGCAGCAAGTATTCGAAGGTCTATACCGTGGAACTAAGGACGGCCAAGGCGTAGAGCCATGGCTTGCTAAGAGTTCATCAACATCATCAGATGGACTTACTTGGACATTCAAACTCCGCACGGACGTTAAGTTCAGCAACGGAACTCCAATGACTTCAGCAGACGTTAAATTCTCAATCGACCGCGCATCTAAGGGCGAAGGTTGGGGCTTTATCAACACTGCAATTGAAAGCGTTGCGGCTCCAGCAGCTGACACTGTTGTAATCAAGACTAAGTTCAAGTGGGCACCATTGCTCGCAGACTTGGCATGCTTCAGCAACTCAGTATTGCCAAATAACTATGGTGGAAAGGCCGAAGCTGATTTCTTCAAGTCACCAATCGGTACCGGCCCATTCACATTGGATCACGTGACTCCAGGAGTTGAAATTAAGCTTGTTGCTAACAAGACTTACTGGCAGCCAGGAAAGCCATACCTAAACTCTGTAACTTGGAAGTACGTAGCAGATGACAACACCCGTGAGTTCATGCTCAAGGGCGGACAAGCAGATATCAACGAAGAGCCACCAGCAGCTACTATCAAGTCGCTACAGGCTGCTCCAAATATCAAGGTTGGTATCTTCAAGGCTGCCTCATCAAACTACCTAGCTTTCAACCACAAGGTTCCTGCGCTATCTGATGTACACGTTCGTCGTGCGATCTCATATGCAGTTGACCGCGCAGCGATCAACAAGGTTGCTTACTCGGGCCTTGGTGTTGCTTCGAATTCATTCATTGCACCAGGTGTTAACTTCTATGACCCGAAGTCACCAGGAGTTCAGTTTGATCTGAAGAAGGCTGCTGCTGAGCTTGCACAGAGCAAGTACAAGAAGGGTCTTAAGTTAGAACTTTTGATCCGTGGTGGTAACAAGACACACGAAGTAACTGCTTCGATCCTCCAAGCTTCTCTAAAGAAGATTGGTATCACAATGACTATTAAGTCACAGGAGCCATCAGTTCAACGAGTAACTCAAAAGTCAATGAATTATCAGATGACACTTACTCAGTGGACAATGGATATTGTTGACCCAGATCAGCTTCTTACATTTGGTTTGGCACCAGACGGCGGAACCAACGCCTTCTACACAAACTACAATAACAAGGCTGTAAACGCGGCGATTGCAAAGGGTCAGACAAATGTTGATCCTAAGGTTCGCGCAACTGCATACAAATTCGTACAGAAGCAGGTTGCTGACGATGCATTTATGGCATTTACAGTTAACAACCAGTACCTATACGCGTGGAGCAATAAAATCACTGGTTTCTTTGTGAATCCTTTGTACAGCTACCGCATGGAAGATGTTAAGAAGGCCTCATAACCTTATTAACGGATTTCACGAAATAGCGAACCAGCGGTAACGTTGGCAAGCACTATTGCAAGACAAAGAGGACGGGTGATATCGAAGTGAGTTATTTAACCTATGTGGGTAAAAGACTCCTTCAGATGTTGCCCGTTCTCTTTGGCATTTCCATCGCAGTATTTGCGATTGTTCACTTAATTCCTGGCGATCCGGCAGATGTTTTACTTGGCCAAAATGCCACACCAGCCAGAGTCAAGATCGTTAATCACGAACTTGGCATAGATCGCCCACTTTTAGTTCAATACTTTAATTTTATTTGGGACGCGCTCCACGGCTCACTCGGAACCAGTTTCTATAACCGTGAATCTGTATCCAGTCTGATCTTGGGGCGCTTGCCAGAAACCGGCATGCTTTTAACTGGTGGCGTAATTCTCTCGATCCTGATCGCACTTCCACTTTCAATCTTGGCCGCTTCAAAGCGTGGTGCGCTTCGCGATCAGCTGGTTCGTGCGATTCCGATCATTGGTCTGGGAATGCCACAAGTCTGGGTCGGCGTGATGCTGATTCTTCTGCTTGGCCTGCGCTTCCCACTCTTTCCCGTCAGCGGTTTTGGCGAGACATTCGCCGAAAGACTTCGCTCAATATTTCTTCCGGCCCTCACAATTGCGATCTTGTTATCTCCAATTTTAATCCGCAGCTTGCGTGCCAGCATGCTGGAGATTTTAGATTCCGATTACGTCTTAACTGCCCGAGCAAAAGGCATTTCAACTGCCCGCATTACTCGAGTGCATGTACTCCGCAACGCAGTGATCGCTTCAGTAACTGTGCTTGGTATCAATATCGCTTACCTCGTTGGATCAATGGTAGTTGTGGAACGTGTCTTTGCAATATCCGGTACAGGTTCGCTAATGATTGATTCAATTTCGCGACGTGATTACCCTATCGTGCAAGGCGTTACTTTATATTTTGCGGTTATTGTTGTGTTAGTA
>WLQO01000101.1 GCA_009698295.1 Actinomycetota bacterium
GAATCATCTTATCTACGTTGGAGTATCGATCATCACCTGACTGGGTGTGCATCGGTACAACTGCAATCTCAATACCGGTTTGGTACTCATCTTTAATAATTTCCGCCATCGTTACCGATTTAGACTTTGCTACCGCATCCAATAAAGCCTGTGTTAGGCCATAACGTATGCCAGCTGAAATCCGCTTACCGTCAACTTCGAAATTATCAATTTCTGAGGCAATGCTGCGGAAATCTTGTATAACTCTGCCGATTAAAATTGGAGCGATGCTTACATCGATAACTTTCTTCGCTTGGATAGCGTTGAAAATAGGATCACGACCACCAACACCTGAATATTGAACAACTGCGCAATCGCCATGAGCAACTTCACCACTGTCGAGAATCAGCATTACAGAAAGAGATTGTCCGGGCTCACGAATTGAATTAAATCCAGGAGTTATTGGCGTGCCGACATAATCAAAACCATCGTGCCCGGCACCAGCTAAAATTGCTGCTTGATCATCAACATAAAAACCGGTCAAGCCTGGTACACAAATAACATCAACAATTTTCATTTATTTAATTACTTGCCTCACCATAATTGAAAGTGGTGACGCAGCCTCCGTCGACGGTGACAATAGACCCGGTCATAAATGACGCATTTGGAGAAGAGAGAAATACAACTACATTTCCAACTTCAATTGGTTGGGCTTGGCGACCGAGCGGTTGCATGCCAGCTGCCTTTTCGCGGCGGGCGGTAGCTTCTTTAAACTGTTCTTCTGTAAGAGTTGGTCCACGACGCCCAAGACTTGTATCAATGTAGCCAGGACAGATTGCGTTGACGCGAATATTGTCTGGACCGTAATCAACGGCAAGTTGACGCGTTAAGTTAATGATTCCGCCCTTAGTCGCACAGTACGCCGGAGCCTTTGGTGCACCGACCAAACCGTAAGTCGAAGCGATATTTACGATGCTTCCGCCGCCAGCTTTTAAGAAATGAGGAATCGTGTATTTGGTCATGAAGAACGTTCCGAGAAGATTTACATCAAGGACGCGGGAAAACTCTGCAGTTTCTACTTCATGTAAGCGCTTTTGAGCGCCACCGATACCTGCATTGTTAACCAGAATATCCAGTCCGCCAAAGGCTGAGACAGCAGCGTCAACTAGTGCTTTTACTTGCGCTTCAACAGAAATATCTGCTTCTACAAATATTGCGCTTCCGCCCGCATCGGTGATTTCTTGAACGGTACGAGCACCATCTGCTGCAATCGCATCTGATACGCAGACCTTGGCGCCAGCTTGTGCAAGAGCTTTCGCAGTTGCGCGGCCGATTCCGTTTCCTGAACCAGTTACGAGCGCTACTTTTCCAGCGAGTTCAATAGTAGTTGTCATTTTTAACTCCACTCAACGATTGAACGAGTAAGGATTACTGTCGTGATAAAACGACGGTAAAGAGCAAGTGGATCTGCATCAGTGATAGCCACCTTCTTTGTTGCTGTCTTTACATTTCCCGGCAACCAAGCTGCCATATCTGCAAAATCATTATTGTGGAAAGTGATTTCTAAAGTTGCTGGCAATTTGATTGTCGGAACTGGTATTGATTTAAGTTCTGCAATCGATTCTTTTGCCTTTGCAAAGATCAAATCACATGCTTGATTTGGGTGCATGCTGTCGGCTGCGAAGCGAGTAATACTCTTCTTCACAACTGCTGCCTTGACCTTTGGTGACCATTGTTGTGTTTCAACTTCAGTGGTTTCATCACCTGTCACCAAGACGATTGGAACTCCATAAGCCTGCGCAACAAGTGCGTTGATTCCAGCTTCAGAGACAACCTCACCATTTAAAGTGATATCGGAAATTGCACGTGGGTTGTAAGTATGCGAAAGCACAGATGCTTCTGAGCTCATAGAACCGTGATACGAGACAAAGAAGATCGCATCAAAAGATTTATCCAGCCCTTGCATCATGTACATCGGCTTGTGCTTGCCTGAAAGATAGCGGGCATTGCCTTCAAGCGAATGTGGGCGAAGGTTTTGCATTGATGAATGTGAATCATTAATTAAAAATTCTGTTGCACCTGCAGCCATTGCGCCCTTGATAGATGCATTTACTTCATTCTGCAGAAGTTCGCGATAGTAACCGTATTCTGGGTTACCCGGAATACATTGGCTCCAGTCAACGACTCCAGCAGTGCCTTCCATATCGGTTGAAATAAAGATTTTCATAGTGATCTCCTTGGGCGAAATTCTGGAGCAGTTGAGTGCTCAGTCATTAGTGTGTAGGTGGAACCTTCCATGCCTGCTGCTCCGCCATGTCGACCATCTTGGGTCAACGATAGGCAGCGCAATTCGGCGCGGAAATCATCGGGCAGTGAACGCGCATCTAATAGCGCATTTGCACATGCAGTTTCCGGATCTTGTCCGGCTCGTAAATTTTCAACAACAGTTCGCGCAGTTCCGCCACGGAGTGCAAGTTCGCCACGTCCAGTGCAAGCAGCCGCACCATAACGAATATCTGAATAATTTCCGGCACCGGCAACCGCTGAATCTCCAACGCGACCTGGGTGCTTGTATGGATAACCACTTGTACTGACTCCACAAACTAATTCACCTGATTGATCTAGGGCGATGATGTTGATCGTTCCCCATGGGCCATCATGTGGAGCCATGCGCTTTAGTAATTCCAATGTAGCCAAGCGATAACGCTCATCGCCAGTGGTCGCTTTGGTGTTCTCGCCTTCAATTGATTCAGCGTTAACGCTTTCTAGTTGCTTTAACCAAAGCGCTTTAGATTCAGTAGTAATTAAGTCAGCGGTTGGAAATCCAAGGTACTTTGCAAACTCTTCTGCACCTTCACCAACTAGCAGCGAATGTTGTGGCAGTTCTTCTAGAACTTTGCGTGCGATTGAGATTGGATTTGGATAGTTTTTCACAGCGGCTACTGCGCCAAAGGCGCGAGTCGATCCGACCATGATTGAAGCATCAAGTTCAACGATGCCTCGTGCATTTGGCAGACCACTTGTCCCGATGTAATGGTCTTCTAAATTATCTTCACAGAGTCTAAGTCCACGTTCTACTGCGTCTAGTGCGCTTCCGCCTGCTCGAAGAATCTCCATCGCAGCAGGAATCCCTGCTTCACTTCGTTCGCTTCCAATGATTATTGGACTGAACTTCACGGCCACGTTGCCACTCTTTCTGTAATTTACTTAAACGAATTTAAACCAGGAGGCACGCTGCCTGATGGGTTCCTTCCACTAGCTTTAAATTTGGATCGATAGTTGCACAAGCATCAACTGCAACTGGGCAACGGCCACGGAAACGACAACCAACCATTGCGCTCTTAATTGATTGGAGTTCACCAGCCGGTGCAGATGAAATCTGAGATCCGGATGTCATCTTTGGCACCGAACTTAAAAGTAGTTTTGTGTAAGGGTGTGATGGATTATTAAAGACTTGTTCGGTGGGACCAACTTCAACGATTCTGCCAAGGTACATAACTGCGATGCGATCGCTGACCTGGCGGACCACCGCGATATTGTGCGAGATAAAGAGCATGGTCAAACCCAGATCGCGCTTCAGATCCATAAGAAGGTTGACCACTGATGCCTGCACAGAAACATCAAGTGCAGAAACAACTTCGTCTGCGATAAGAATCTTTGGTTCAAGCGCTAGCGCACGTGCGATACCAATTCGTTGACGCTGTCCTCCAGAGAATTGACGCGGGAAAGACCCAAGTGCATCCTTCGGTAGACCCACAATTGAGAGTAATTCTAGGCAACGCTCTTCAACTTTGTCGGCTGGTACGAGTTTATGAAAGTTAATTGCTTCGCGTAATACTTGTCCGACAGTCATGCGAGGGTTTAACGATGAGAACGGATCTTGAAAGACCATCTGAACGCTTCTGCGTTCTTCAAGAGTTCTCTCTTCACCAACAATTTTGTCATTAAGTGAAATAGTTCCGGCAGTTGTCTTGTAAAGACCCACAAGAGTTCTTCCAAGAGTGGATTTACCGCATCCTGATTCACCGACTAGGCCAAGTGTTTCTCCTGCTCGAAGATCAAGCGTTACTCCATCAATTGCAGGAACGTTAAAAGCCTCTTTTTTGCGAAGACGGTCGACAATTGATTGCTTCTTTGTAAAGTGCTTAAC
>WLQO01000102.1 GCA_009698295.1 Actinomycetota bacterium
AAACCAGAACCTTGAGCTTTGCTTGCTCAGGCATGATCTCGGAAATTGATGCAGGAAGCGTTGCAAATGGGCCATCCATAACGGTGACTGATTCGCCAACTTCGAAATCAATAACGCGGATATCAGCCTTGTCAGATTTCTTTACTGGACGTGGAGCAAGAATCTTTTCTACTTCATCCATGCTCAATGGGCTTGGGTGGTGTGCGTTGCCGACGAAGCCAGTAACGCCTGGAGTGTTGCGAACTGCAGACCAAGATTCGTCAGTTAGCTCCATGCGAACAAGAACATAACCTGGGTAAATATTGCGCTTAACTTGCTTGCGCTGGCCGTTCTTAATTTCAGTTACTTCTTCTTCAGGTACTTCAATCTGGAAAATGTAATCTTCCATGTGAAGTGAAGTGATTCGGTTATGGAGGTTATCGCGAACCTTCTTTTCATAACCAGCATAAGAGTGGACTACGTACCAATCGCCGATCGCTGCGCGAAGGGTGCGACGGAATTCTGCATTTGGATCGTTCTCATCTGATTCGACATCGCCGTCTTCATCGCTAGCGAGCGCAAGATCATCAACAGGCGCATCAGTTGAAAGAACTTCTTCAACAACCTCTGCTACAGGTGCGGTGACGCCGGAAGTTAACTCATCCGCATTTGCGGCGAGCGCTGCTTCGAAAGCGTCGGGGGTCTGGTTCTCAGTCATTTTTTACCTTACCCAAATACCCAGAAGACGAGCTTGGTGATTACCAAGTCAAAGAGCGAGACCACAGCAATGATGAATGTTACGAAGACCATTACTACTGCTGTGTATGTGCTTAGTTGCTTACGTGTTGGCCAAACAACTTTAGAAAGTTCAGAAACTACTTGGCGATAGAAAAGGCCAACGCGTGCGAACAGACCGAGTTTCTCGGCAACGTGTTCTGTTGACTCTGTCATCGTCGTTCCTTCCAATCGTTTGTTAGGTAAATCTTTAAAACTTTTAAAACTTCTTGCAGGGCAGGAGGGACTCGAACCCCCAACCGGCCGCTTTGGAGACGGCAACTCTAGCCAATTGAGCTACTGCCCTTCGCGAGGGCATGACAAAACCCTAGGGAATTGCAAATCCTCGTGAGCGTCGAAGTGTAGAGGGTGGATGGGGTGTAGGTAAAACTCGCGCTCAAATTTGGCTGCGCATAGGGCAGACTTCGCCTATGAGCAGAGTTTCCTCAAGAATCGCAGCAATCGCAGAATCGGCCACATTGGCAGTTGATGCAAAGGCGAAGGCGCTTAAGGCAGCAGGACGTCCTGTAATTGGTTTTGGCGCTGGTGAACCTGATTTTCCAACACCTAATTACATTGTTGATGCTGCCGCTGCTGCAACAAAAGTTGCTGCAAACCATCGCTACACACCGGTTGCAGGTCTGCCAGAAATGCGCGAAGCAATTGTTAAAAAAACAAAGCGCGATTCAAATTATGAAATTACTGCAGATCAAGTACTTGTTACCAACGGCGGTAAGCAAGCGGTCTATCAAGCATTTGCAACGATTATTGATCCAGGTGACGAAGTTCTTTTGCCATCGCCTTATTGGACGACTTATCCAGAATGCGTGAAACTCGCAGGAGGAAAAGCCGTTGAAATATTTGCCGATGAAACTCAGAATTACTTGGTCACAGTCGAACAACTCGAAGCTGCTCGCACTCCAAAGACCAAGGCGCTCCTATTTTGTTCTCCTTCAAACCCAACTGGTTCGGTCTATTCCGTTGAGCAAGCGAAAGCAATTGGCGAATGGGCGTTAAAAAATAATATCTGGGTAATCTCCGATGAAATTTACGAGCACTTACTTTATGACGGTGCTACTGCACCATCTCTGCCAGTTCTAGTCCCAGGACTTGCTGATACCTGCATCATCATCAATGGCGTTGCAAAGACTTATGCCATGACTGGTTGGCGCATAGGTTGGATGATCGGTCCAAAAGATGTAATCAAAGCGGCTACAAACTTACAATCACATCTTTCTTCAAATGTATCTAACGTTTCACAACGCGCAGCAATTGCAGCCCTAGACGGTGACCTGTCAGCAGTTCACGAAATGGGAATTACCTTTGACCGTCGCCGCAAACTTATTGTTGGATTAATAAATGAGATCCCTGGCTTTGTTTGCCCAACACCAACTGGTGCTTTCTATGTTTATCCCTCTGTTAAAGGTGTTCTCGGTAAAACCATCCGCGGTAAAACTCCAAAGACTTCTGCCGAATTAGCAACTCTTATCTTGGAAGAAGTCGAAGTTGCCGCTGTACCAGGTGAAGCATTTGGGCCATCTGGTTACTTGCGTTTTTCATATGCCACAAGCGATGCAGATATCGTCGAAGGTATTGGGCGAATCAAAAAATTACTTACTGAAGGTTAAGACCAATCAGGTTTACTTCAGGTTCTAAGGTAATTCCAAAAGTATCTTCAACGTGCTTCTGTGCGCTCTTGGCCAAGCTGGCTATATCTTGAGCTGTTGCATTAGCAGCATTTGTTAACGCTAAAACATGCTTACTTGATACGCGTGCTCCCCCGAATGAATCGCCCTTCTTAACGCCTGAGTGCTCAATTAACCATGCTGCACTTGTTTTAATTCGGCCATCTTCTTGTGGCCAACGTGGCGCATCTGCCGGAAGTTTGGCAGCAACTGCGGCATCAATAATTGGATTGGTGAAGAAAGAACCAGCTGACCAAGAATCACGATCGCTGGGATTTAGCAACATACCTTTGGCGGCGCGAAGTTCAAGTACCGCTTTGCGAGTTGCTACAACTGGAGCCTTTTCGCCAATACCGATTTCTAACTTCTTCGCTAATTCGGCATAAGTTATCGGGTTTGATTCAATCCCCATACGCAGCTGGAATTGAACTTCGATTACAACATAGCGTCCAGGATGGGCTTTGAAATATGAGTTGCGATACGAAAATTGGCATTGTTCATTTGTGAAAGTTTTTATTTCTTTCTTCTCGCGATCGTATGTGCGCACGCGCGTAATAAATTCACTGACTTCATGTCCGTATGCGCCGATGTTTTGAATCGGCGAAGCACCAACTGTTCCGGGAATTCCGCTTAAGGTTTCTAAGCCAGCAAAACCGCGGGCAATAGTTGCTTTAACAAACTCGTCCCAGTTTTCACCAGCACCGATGGAAAGTGTGGCACCGCTGCAAGCATCAATTTCTGCCTCCAGTGATTTATTGGTAATCCGAATTACTGTGCCATCAAAACCATTATCGGCAACCAAGATATTCGTGCCCCCACCGATAATAAGGATTGGTGAATCGCCAGCTGCTTCTATCGCAGCAACGATCTCTTTTTCGTTGTGGGCATCAACGAATTTTTTGGCAGGCCCGCCAACGCGCAAGCTGGTGTAGTGACGAAGTTCGGCCATGAGTACAGGTTACCTGCGTGGGCTTAATATTGCGCTTTTGCCTCTGAAGCGCTCGAGGATGCGGTCATAATTCTTCTTTGATTGAATCTCTCGGAATTGCTCTTCTGTGTCGTAATAACCATGATGTCGCGCTTGTTCAAGCGGCAGATCCATCTGCAAAAGGCGACCATTTGCTTGGCGCAGGCGCAGTGAAAATTCGATATCTGCGTTGCGATAATAAATTGCGCGATTATTAAAACCACCGGCGTTTGTGGCATCTGCAACATTTATCGCTAAAAAGTAGCTAAAGAGGACATCGACTTCGCCTGCACCCTTGTCATCAACGCTGCGCCATTCATCATCGGTGTTAACCAATCCCCCGCGCCAACCAACGGCGCTGAAGTCACCTTTACTCAATTCGGCTAGTACTGGCGAGATGGGATCTCCAGTAAATCTGGTTGATGGATCCATGATGATCAGGTATTTGGACGATAAGTTTTTTAGCAGCGCATTGGCGTTTTCACCCCAGCCAAAATTTTCATTTATAGAAATCAATTGAAATTGCAGATCTATCTCGCCAATTAACTCTGCGGGTTCACCGGCTATCAGAGCAACGATAGGGGTATCTGTATGCGCCTTAATAGTTCGCACAGTTTCAGCTGCATCTGCGGTAAACCCATCAACAATCATGGCAATTGCAATATCGACATTTACTTTTATCGCTTTGATATCTCGCGTTGATGCATAACTCGGGAAGCGTTC
>WLQO01000103.1 GCA_009698295.1 Actinomycetota bacterium
AGGGTTCCTTGAGAGCCTTCCAGAAGTACGCGTTTGCCAGCCTTTAGCGCTTGATCAAGTAAAAGCACAGTGTCAGCAACATATGGACGCAAGATTTCGGCATATGCCAAGTACTCATTTAGCACTTCATCGACTTCAATATTTTTACGATTAAAAACTTTGATAAGTACTTGGTTCTTATCGCGCAGCGCGCCTTCAATTTTCTGACGCAGGATTGAGGGATCAAATAGATCTTGCACGCGGATTCCGATGCGGTTGATCTTGTCGGCGTATGCCGGACCAATTCCGCGACCGGTTGTGCCGATCTTTGATTTACCCAAGAAACGCTCTGAAACTTTATCGATAGTGCGGTGATAAGGAGTAATTAAATGTGCGTTAGTTGAAATAACTAACTTAGAACAATCGATACCGCGTTCGGTTAAGCCACGAATTTCTTCGAGTAATACACCTGGGTCGATCACAACGCCGTTGCCGATAACTGGAATTACATTGGGACTTAAAATTCCAGATGGAAGCAAGTGAAGTGCATACTTTTGATCACCGATCACCACGGTGTGGCCCGCGTTGTTGCCGCCTTGATAGCGGACAACATAATCAACGCGGTCACCGAGAATGTCTGTGGCTTTACCCTTGCCTTCGTCGCCCCATTGGGCTCCAAGCAAAACTAACGCTGGCATAGCAAAACCTCTCCAGAGATTGGTATGAGTGAGTAATTACTTTTTAAGCGATGTGCCGGTGGAACGAAGATCTGCGCAAGCATGGACAACGCGCGCTGCCATTCCTGCTTCAGCAGCTTTACCCCACGCACGTGGATCGTAAGCCTTCTTATTTCCAACTTCGCCATCGATCTTTAGCACGCCGTCGTAATTCTTGAGCATGTGATCAACAACTGGGCGGGTAAATGCGTATTGCGTATCAGTATCGATATTCATCTTGATTACGCCGTAATCAAGGGAGTCGCGGATTTCAGAGAGAAGTGAGCCTGAACCACCGTGGAAAACCAAGTCCATTGGCTTGCTACCTGCGGCAAGACCTTTCTTCGCAACAACTGCATCTTGCAGAGTCTGCAAAATCTTTGGCTGCAATACAACATTGCCTGGCTTGTAAACACCGTGAACGTTACCGAAAGTTGCTGCGACCATATAACGACCGCGTTCTCCAAGACCAAGAGTTTCAATTGTCATCAAGGCATCTTCAGGAGTTGAGTACAACTTGGCATCATGCTTTGCTTCAACGCCATCTTCTTCGCCGCCGACAACGCCAATTTCGATTTCTAGAATTGTGCGCGCTGCAACAGATTTAGTAAGAAGTTCATCTGCAATCTTCATATTTTCATTCATATCAACTGCTGAGCCATCCCACATGTGCGAGTTGAACAGCGGTGCTTGGCCATTCTTGATGCGCTGTGCGCCGATTTCAAGAAGTGGACGCATATATCCATCCAACTTTTCTGCAGGGCAGTGATCGGTATGGATTGCAATATTTACGTTGTAGTTCTTAGCGACAACGTGTGCGAACTCGGCGAGCGCAACTGCGCCATCGACCATGTTCTTAACTGTTGAGCCGGATGCGTATTCCGCGCCGCCCCAAGAGAATTGGATGATTCCATCTGATTCAGCTTCGGCGAAACCACGAAGTGCTGCGATCAGAGTTTGCGAAGATGAAACGTTGATTGCGGGATATGCAAATGCGCCAGCTTTAGCGCGATCCAACATTTCAGCATAAATTTCAGGGGTTGCAATGGCCATGATGACTCCAAAATATCTCGGGCGTAATCCCTGACCGAGCGCTTCATTGGGCCGAATTCAGGCTTACGCCTAATCCAACCACCTTCGCAGGCGGATGAAAAATCGCCATTCCCAGCACGCGTAGGAAATGGCGATTTCTCATCCGAACTAGCCCTGATTACGGATGGAGCGACTTTTGCAGGAAGGCGATCAAGCCGGCCAGGAGCGCTGGGTTGCTAATTAGCTTAAGCAGCAACGCGATAAAGGATGTGAGCATTTTTTCCTTTCTATATTTTCCATTTCGAACTTCGAAGGCTGGGATCATCCCTCATATCTTTATTGCCACACCGCGAAAGCCTTCCGCCTGTTGATATTGACGGGTAATCTCCTGAGTTATGAGTTCAGAAAAAATCGGCGATTCGATTGAAAATCTCTCACAGGAAAATCGCCTCTTTCCACCGAGCCCTGCATTTGCCGCACAGGCGAACGCCAAGTCTGATTTATATACACACGCGGACAAGGATCGTTTAGCTTTTTGGGAAGAACAAGCGCGTGAGTTAACTTGGGATAAACCTTGGGACCAAGTTTTGGAATGGAATTCGCCATATGCAAAGTGGTTTAGTGGCGGAAAGATCAACGCTTCGGTAAATGCCCTCGATCGCCATGTTGCCGCCGGTCGTGGCGCGCGAATTGCTTTTCACTTTGAAGGAGAACCTGGCGATACTCGCACTATTACTTACTCTCAAATGTTGGAAGATGTTTCGCAAGCAGCCCATGCTCTAATTGAACTCGGAATTAACGCCGGTGATCGCGTTGCAATTTATATGCCGATGATTCCAGAAGCGGCTGTTGCGATGTTGGCATGTGCGCGAATCGGTGCTGTTCATTCTGTCGTCTTCGGTGGATTTTCTGCAGATGCGCTTTTGTCTCGTATTCAAGATGCTGATGCCAAGTTAGTTATTACTGCCGATGGTGGATTCCGCAAAGGTGCTGCTTTTGCTTTAAAACCAGCAGTTGATGAAGCTTTAAAGGGCGCGCATAACGTTGCCAAGGTTTTGGTTGTTAAGCGCACCAATCAAGAGACAGCGTGGAATTCAGATCGCGATATCTGGTGGCATGAAATCGTTGAGCGTCAAAGTAAGTCACACACACCAGAATTCTTCGAAAGTGAACATCCACTCTTTATTCTTTATACCTCTGGAACTACCGCAAAACCAAAGGGAATTTTCCACACAACTGGTGGTTATTTAACTCAGGTGGCATACACCCACCGCGTGGTCTTTGATATCAAACCAGAGTCAGATATTTATTGGTGCACTGCTGATGTGGGTTGGATTACTGGGCATTCTTATGTTGTTTATGGCCCGTTAATTAATGGCGCCACACAGGTTATGTACGAAGGCACACCTGATACGCCTCACAAGGGACGGCTATTTGAATTAATCGAAAAGTACCGCGTAACTATTTTATATACCGCGCCAACGTTGATTCGCACTTGGATGAAATGGGGAGATGAATTCCCTCAAGCACATAATTTAACTTCACTTCGTTTACTTGGTTCCGTTGGCGAACCAATTAACCCAGAAGCATGGATGTGGTATCGCGAAGTAATTGGTGCAAATAGTTGCCCAATTGTTGATACATGGTGGCAGACCGAAACTGGTGCAATCATGATTTCGCCTCTTCCTGGTGTTACTTCAACAAAACCAGGATCTGCAATGAAACCAATCCCAGGAATAAGAGCGAAAGTTGTTGATGGCTCGGGCACTGCCGTGCCAAATGGACATGGTGGTTTCTTAATCTTGGATCAACCTTGGCCATCGATGTTGCGTGGTGTTTGGGGCGAAGACGAGCGTTACAAAGAAACTTACTGGTCGCGCTTTAAAGGAATTTACTTTGCCGGAGATGGTGCAAAGTTAGATGCAGACGGTGCGATCTGGTTGATGGGTCGCGTTGACGATGTAATGAACGTATCTGGCCATCGCATTTCAACTACCGAAGTTGAATCAGCCTTGGTTTCACATGCAGCTGTTGCAGAAGCGGCAGTTGTCGGAGCAGCAGATGAGATGACCGGTCAAGGCATCGTTGCCTTCGTTATCTTGCGCGGTGGGATTCCAAATGTTGGCGGTGAAGAGTTAGTTAAAGAGTTACGTGCTCATGTGACCAAAGAAATTGGCGCAATTGCACGCCCTCGCCAGATTATGGTCGTTGCCGAACTTCCCAAGACCCGCAGCGGCAAGATTATGCGCCGATTATTAAAGGATGTTGCTGAAAATCGCGCAGTTGGTGATGCCACGACTTTGGCAGATCCAAATGTAATGAAGTTGATTTCAGAGGGTTTAAATAGCGCTAAAGATGAAGATTAAGGAACTCTGCTTTAAC
>WLQO01000104.1 GCA_009698295.1 Actinomycetota bacterium
TCAGGTAAGTACACACTTGTTGATGACACTGCTGTCCCAGACTGGGATAACGCAAAGGGTGGAACAATCTTCGAACAGCAGCTAACAAAGGCAGGCGGAACTCTCGATGCAGTTGTTTCAGCTAACGAAGGTCTTGGACTTGCAGCTGTAGCTGTTCTCAAGAAGAACAACCTCAATGGCAAGGTATGCGTTTCAGGTCAAGATGCAACAGCAGACGGACTTGCAGCGATCCTTACAGGTGACCTTTCAAACACTGTTTACAAGGCAGTTAAGCAAGAAGCGCAAGGCGCTGCAGATCTAGCAATTGCACTTATCAAGGGCAAGAGCGCTGCATCACTTGCAAAGGGCAAGACAAATGACGGTGTCCGCGATGTTCCTTCAGTACTTTTGGTACCAGTCGGAATCACAAAGGCTAACGTCAAGGTTGTCATTGCTGATGGCTTCCAGACTCGCGCTGATGTTTGCAAGATTGCAACAGAAGCAGTTTGCGCAGCAAACGGAATCTAATTAACTTAGAATCCGAAATCCTTATCTAATGATTAGGTCGGCAATCCCGGATCGAGAGTATTCTCGGTCCGGGATTGCTATATTCATACTGATCTTTAAGAATTGAAATTAAAGTTAAATTGATAGTGCGAAAGGAAAGTAAATGAGCGAGCCAATTCTTTCACTGCGAGGAGTAAACAAATCTTTCGGTCCAGTGCAAGTTTTAAAGAACGTTGACTTCGACGCCTATGCTGGACAAGTCACTGCGTTGGTCGGTGATAACGGAGCTGGCAAGAGCACGCTAATTAAGTGCATCGCAGGTATCTATCAAGCAGAAGAAGGTGAGTTCACCTTTGAAGGAAAGCCGGTAACAATTTCTGGACCTCGAGATGCCACTGCACTCGGTATTGAAATTGTTTATCAAGATCTCGCGCTCTGCGATAACTTAGACATTGTTCATAATATGTTTCTTGGACGTGAAGTTAAAAAGGGCGTCGTATTAAATGAATCTCACATGGAGTCTCTGGCCCGTAAGACTCTAGACGGACTAAGCGTTCGAACAGTTAAATCAATCCGTCAAACAGTCTCATCACTTTCTGGTGGTCAACGTCAAACGGTCGCAATCGCTCGTGCCGTTCTTTGGAATAGCAAGGTAGTAATCCTCGATGAACCAACTGCTGCACTTGGGGTCGCGCAAACTGAGCAAGTTCTAAACTTGGTTCGCCGCCTCGCAGACAATGGACTTGCAGTAATTTTGATTAGCCATAATTTAAATGACATCTTCCAGGTCGCTGACAATATCGCAGCGCTTTATCTCGGAACGATGGCTGGCCAAGTTAAACGAAAAGATGTCACTACAAATCAAGTAATTGAATTGATTACAACTGGAAAGTCTGGGGTGCGAAGTGAATAAGGCTGTCGAACTAGAGAAAGAATCACTTAGCACTGCAGCAAGCAGCTATTTAAAGAAGATTAAATCTGGCGACATTGGGTCTCTCCCCGCTGTTCTGGGCTTAGTCGCTTTGATCGCAATTTTCACATCACTTTCAGAATTCTTCTTCAGCAACCGAAATTTCGCTAATCTTTTAGCGCAAGCAGCTCCTGTAATTGTGATTGCTATGGGGCTAGTTTTCGTGCTCTTGTTAGGTGAAATCGATCTTTCTGCAGGCTACGCATCTGGCGTGGCAGGTGCGGTATTGGTTCTGTTGATCACAAATCATGGCTTTAGTTGGTACACCGCACTTGCCATAAGTATCGGCATCGGTGCATTTCTTGGCTTCTTAATGGGAACGCTAGTTGCTCGAGTTGGTATTCCATCTTTCGTAGTAACACTTTCTGCATTCCTTGCCTTCCAGGGAATTTTGCTTTTACTTGCAGGCGAAGGCGGAACAATTCCAATCGATAATGAAGTAATCCTTGCTGTTGAAAATAGTAATTTAACTCCGATGCAAGGCTGGGTTTTATATCTGGCCATGAGTATTTTCTATATTTTCCTAGGATTAAATCGTATCTTTGCACGTCGTCGTGCGGGGCTTACCGCCGAATTGTTAAATCTTTGGATTATCAAGACCGTGGGACTTCTAGTTATCGTGGGCGCCGCTGTTGCAGCTCTAAATAAAGAACGCGGAAATCCACCGGAGTTCACAAATAAAGGAATTCCAATTGTTGTGCCGATCATCTTGGCAATTTTGATCGCTGGAACTTTCTTACTTGGAAGCACCGCATTTGGTCGCCACTTGTACGCTGTCGGCGGCAACGCGGAAGCTGCACGCAGAGCTGGTATCAATGTAAAACGAGTTCGAATTACCGCATTCGTGATTTGTTCTTCACTCTCTGCCGTGGCCGGAATGCTCTTTGCATCTCGTATGAATTCAATTTCGCCTTCAACCGGAGGAAGTTCGACCCTGCTCTACGCAGTTGGCGCTGCAGTAATCGGCGGAGTTTCGCTATTCGGCGGTAAGGGAAAGATGCGCGATGCCATCCTTGGCGGTCTCGTTGTTGCCGTTATCGATAACGGCATGGGACTTCTTGGTTACGGCGCTGGAATTCAGTTCCTGGTCACTGGAGCGGTTCTGCTCGTTTCAGCAAGCGTCGATGCGATATCTCGTCGCACCAATTTAAGTAACTAGTAATTAAACCTAATGGGGTTTTAAAACCCCATTAGGTGTTCTAGTGCTAGCTGATTAAGGGCTTCATATCCATAGCCTCGTGCTCCGGCCTTTTCTAGGTCGAATGAATCCTTAGATAAATCCTTCCAACTCTCGCCGGCAGCCAAGGTGTTCTCGGTCAGCCCCGGAATATTTGAGTTCTTCTGCGCTTGGATAACACGCGGATCGCTGCGGTAAGCCGCTGCGCGCTCCTTAAGCGCTAAATAAGTGCGCATATTTGCCGTTGCAGATTCCCAAACGCCCTTGTCATCTTCGGTGCGACCTGGCTTGTAATCAAAGTGCTTTGGTCCGTCGTATTTGTAACGCTCTAGTAATTCAACCAGGAAGAAAGCAGATTTGAGATCGCCATGGCCAAAGACCAAATCCTGATCGAACTTTGGACCGTGCTGACCATTTAGATCGATATGGAATAACTTCTTCTGCCACAGCGCTTGCGCGATACCGTGAACAAAGTTAAGTCCGGCCATTTGCTCATGACCAACTTCTGGATTTAAACCAACCAACTCTGGGTGATCAAGAGTGTAGATAAAGGCGAGTGCGTGGCCAATTGTCGGCAAGAAGATATCGCCACGTGGTTCATTTGGCTTTGGCTCGATCGCAAATCTAATCTTGTAGCCATTATCTAAAACAAATTGGCTTAATAAGTTAAATGCCTCGCGCATACGTTCGTGAGCGACGTATGCATCTTTTGCCGCATCAGATTCTGCTCCTTCGCGACCACCCCAACACACATAAGTTTCTGCTCCGAGCTCAACTGCTAATTCAATATTGCGCATCGCCTTACGAAGTGAGTAACGGCGGATATCGCGATCATTACTTGTAAATGCGCCATCTTTGAAGACGGGATGCGAGAAAAGATTTGTTGTCGCCATCGGCACTTTCATGCCGGTTTCATCAAGGGCTTTCTTAAAACGATCGATATGTCCGCGGCGCGAAGAATCATCACTGCCAAATGGAATTAGATCATCGTCGTGAAAAGTCACACCGTATGCGCCACGCGTTGCGAGCTCATTGACGGTACGGATCGGATCTAGCGCCGCGCGAGTTGCATCACCAAAGGGATCACGCGCTTGCCAACCTACGGTCCAGAGACCAAAGGTGAACTTATCGGCGGGTGTTGGCGTTAGTGACATTTAACTTCCTCACTTGATTGCTAGATAGGCGCAAGTTGGGCGCTATCTTCAGGCCGCTCTGGCCTTAATTTTGTATAAGCCCAACTTACCCCTAACCTATGCACCAGAACATGAGTTTTTTATAACATTCTCATGACGCTCCAGCGGGAGTGGTGAAATGGCAGACACGCAAGTCTTAGGAACTTGTGCTCCGGCGTGCGGGTTCAAGTCCCGCCTCCCGCACCAGCAATTTGCAAGTTAAAATTAATCTATGGCTAAAGCATCTCGTGCAAAGATAAAGATGA
>WLQO01000105.1 GCA_009698295.1 Actinomycetota bacterium
AGTCACCAGTTGAAATGACTAGATCAGGTGCCAGGTCTATAAAGGATTTGATATCTGCGATCTCGGTTTTACGTGCAGGAGTCAGAGGTAGATCAGAGAAGTGAAGTACCCGAATCGGCGCATGGCCAGCGGGCAAAACAGGGATCTCAGCCTGGCGAAGTTGGTAAGTCATTACATGAGAAGATACACCCGAACAGTTCGAGAATTGGAGCATCAAACTAGTGGGACTGAAAGAGACACTTAAGAGCGACTTAACCGAGGCAATTCGCAGCAGCAACAAGGTTGTATCGGGCACGATCCGCATGGTTTTGACTGCGATCACCAATGAAGAAGTTTCAGGGAAAGAAGCGCGCGTATTAACTGAAGACGAGATCATCACCGTCTTGTCGCGCGAAGCTAAGAAGCGCCGTGAAGCGGCTGAAGAATTTGCTAAGGCCAATCGCCCTGATAAATCTGCAGAAGAAAGAGCCGAAGGCGAAGTAATTGCCAAATATTTACCAGCGCAATTATCAGAAGATGATGTTAAGAAACTTATCGCAGCAGCTATTGCATCAACAGGTGCAGCAGGTCCTGCCGATATGGGCAAAGTTATGGGAGCCATTAAGGGCCAGATCGCTGGCAAAGCAGACGGTTCGCTAGTTTCATCACTTGTTAAATCAGCGCTAGCCGGAGGAAATTAATGAAATTCGAATATGCAACAGTTCCACTACTTTCACATGCCACAAAGCAAATCCTTGACACATGGGGTTCTGATGGATGGGAACTCGTAACAGTTATTCCAGCACCTGGCGGCGAACAGCTCGTTGCTTACATGAAGCGAGAGGTTAAATAAATATGACAACAGATGTGCGTGCAAAACTTGCTGAAAAAGGTTTAACCCTTCCCGTTGCTGCAAAGCCAGTTGCTGCGTATGTTCCAGCAACTCGTACCGGCAAGATTGTTTTCACAGCAGGACAACTTCCATTGGTAGATGGCACAATGGCTGGCACTGGCAAAGTTGGCGCTGAGATTACTCAGGAACGAGCGAAAGAGCTCGCTGAAATCTGTGCCCTTAATTGCTTGGCCGCAGTTGAATTAGTTGCACCTGTGGATTCGATTGTGAAAGTTGTTCGCGTTGTTTGTTATGTAAATGGCGCACCAGGTTTTATCAATCAGCCTTTTGTTGCAAATGGAGTATCAGAACTCTTCATGCACATCTGGGGCGATGCCGGAATTGCAGCGCGCAGCGCAATCGGAGTTGCAGAACTTCCATTGAATTCACCGGTGGAGATCGAACTCACCGTTGAAGTTGCTTAATTAAAGGGCTTTAGCGCGAACGCTTGCTTAAACGTTCAACATCAGTAATCAACACGGAACGGCCATCTAGTTTGAGCCAACCGCGACCGGCGAAATCGGCCAAGGCTTTATTTACTGTCTCGCGAGATGCTCCGACTAACTGAGCAAGTTCTTCTTGTGTTAAATCATGATTTACCAATAGGCCATCAGGTGCGGTCTTGCCGAAACGATCTCCTAAGTCAATAAGTGCTTTAGCAACACGACCTGGAACATCAGAGAAGACTAAATCGCCGACCGCTTCATTTGT
The DNA here is from genome assembly GCA_009698295.1 of Actinomycetota bacterium. Lineage (GTDB taxonomy): Bacteria > Actinomycetota > Actinomycetes > Nanopelagicales > Nanopelagicaceae > Planktophila. The sequence goes on from WLQO01000105.1 coordinate 1,583, forward strand.
GCGACGCAAGCGTTGTGACAATCTTGTAAGCAATTGAAGTGAAACTTCTGGATTTTGCTTGAGCCAAGGAATAACTTTCTCATGGCTAGTGAAAGCAAACGAGCATCAGTAACTGCAGTTGCAGTTGAGGTGCGTGGCCCTGGGTCAAAGAGAGAAAGTTCACCGAACATCTCGCCCGGACCAAGAATTGAAAGCAGGTTTTCGCGACCGTCTCCGCTAGATGTTCCAAGCTTTAACTTGCCGTCGATAATTACATATAAATGCTCGCCATCATCGCCCTCTTTAAAGAGGATCGAACCCTTGGCGATCTTGACCGTATCCATGGAAGCGCGCAGCGAAACGGCAGCGGCTTCATCAAGGGCGGTAAAGAGCGGGGCTCTGCGTACGACTTCTTCTTCGTGTGGCACATCGGTAGTTTACTCGCATGGCCCCTGATCGCGAAACTCGCAAAAGCGCTCGGGCTATCTACCGAATTCTGAGCAAGAGATATCCGAACGTTCGCTGTGAATTAGATTTCTCCAACCCGCTTGAATTGACTATCGCGACAGTACTTTCTGCGCAATGCACTGATAAAAGAGTTAACCAAGTTACGCCAGCACTCTTTAAGAAATATAAAAACGCTCGAGCTTATGCGAAGGCCCCACTGGCAGATATCGAAGATCTGATTTACACAACCGGATTTTTTCGAGCAAAGGCGCGCCATATTAAAGGGCTTGCGATTAAAATTATCGAAGATTTTGATGGAAAAGTTCCACAGACGCTGGAAGAGTTAATTACCTTGCCTGGCGTTGGTCGCAAGACTGCAAATGTAGTTCTGGGCCATGCCTTTGATATTCCAGGAATAACTGTCGATACACATTTCGGGCGCTTGGCTCGCCGCTTTGAATGGAGCAACTCGCAAGATCCCGTGAAAGTTGAATTTGAAGTGGGAGAGTTAATACCTCAAAAGGAATGGACTAACTTGTCACAACGGATGATCTGGCACGGCAGGCGAATTTGTCATTCACGCAAACCTGCATGTGGTGCGTGCCCTGTGGCAAAGATTTGTCCTTCGGTTGGAATCGGCGAGATGGATAAAGCGAAAGCGCTTCTCTTAGTTAAAAGCGATGCGGATTTCCGATGAAGCGCGCACTTTTGGTAATTGCCGTACTTCTTTTATCAGGTTGTTCAAACACAGAGCCAGTTGCCCAAAAGGGTGAAGTTATTTCATGTGAATCAGTGACGACAGATCAGACTGTTGTAACTGGAATTTCCCTTGAATGCGTCGATGGTTCTGCTGGCGCAATACTCGAATCTCTGCGCGGGCCATTGGTTCTCAATGTTTGGGGGTCTTGGTGTACTTCTTGTTTAGATGAGATGCCAGAATTTGTGCGCTTTTATAGCAAAGCCAAAGGAAAAGTGCAGCTCATCGGAGTTGCTGTAGAAGAAGCAGCCCCTGCAAATTCGCAACGGTTTATTAAAGAACATGGCATGACTTGGCCCAACTTTTACGATCGCGACAATAAAACCAGGGGCTATTTTGGGATGGGCGTTCCAGTAACTTGGTTTATTGATGCATCAGGTAAAGCAGTATTTAAAAAGATAGGCGTTATAAAATCAGCAGATGAACTAGCATCGCTAACCGAGAAGTATTTAGGGGTGAAGATTTAATGGCTGTAGACCTAGTAATTGCGCTTTCGGTACTCATTTCTGGTGTTATCGGATATAAAAACGGTTTTATAAGGACCATCTTCAAATTTGTTGGCTACATCGCCGGTGGCGTTCTTGGTATTTATTTTGCGCTTAAGTTTTCGCATGATTGGGCGCTAGACCTAAAGCGAATTGGCTTTGTAATCATCGCAATCATCGGGGCAGGCGCACTTGGTTCATTTGCAGGTGGAGCACTTGCCAAAGGTTTAAAGGCAACAGTAGTTCGCGGTCCGCTGGCGTTTTTAGATTCAATGGCGGGTTCTGCTTTAGAAATTATCCGCACGGTTGTCGTTATTTATCTGATTGCAACGGTTTTACTCTGGTCGCCATGGGAATCGGCACAGAACCAAGTTGCAAAGAGCCAAATCTTGGCGAAGGTACAGCCCTATATGCCGCACTTAATTACACAAGCTAATGATTGGGTTAAAGCAGAGTTCCTTAATCTTCATCTTTAGCGCTATTTAAACCCTCTGAAATCAACTTCATTACATTTGGATCTGCCAAAGTCGTGGCATCACCAACTGCGCGATTTTCAGCAACATCCTTTAATAAACGGCGCATAATCTTGCCGCTGCGGGTCTTGGGAAGTTCGGCAACGACCATAATCTGTCGAGGGCGTGCAATTGCACCAATTTCTTTGGTCACATGAGCACGTAACTCTTTCACTAACTCTTCACCGCCAACATTTGGAATCCCACCGCGCAAGATAACGAAGGCAACGATGCCTTGACCGGTCATCTCATCTGCTGCTCCGACAACTGCCGCTTCTGCAACAGCTGCATGTGAAACC
>WLQO01000106.1 GCA_009698295.1 Actinomycetota bacterium
CGAAAGCTCACTCGTTAATGAAGTATTTAAATAAGCAATTTGTTCGCTGGGATGATCTCGATGCTATGGGCCATGTCAACAATGCCAAGTACTTAACCTTTGCGCAGGAAGCGCGTTTCTTATGGGCAACTGAAGAGTTCTCGGGTGCGATGCAAGAAACTTCGCTTATTGGAATGGTTGTGGCACGAGCAGAGATTGATTTCATCGCACCTATTTATGAAGGTGGAAAGTTTGTAGATGTTGAGATCACCATTGGAAAGGTCGGCAACTCCTCATTTGACATGCTCTTTACTATCTCTGATGAAGGCACTGTTTTGGCTAAAGTAAAGACGGTGCAGGTTGCAGTAAATGTTGAAACGATGAAGTCTCGCCCATTAACCGATAAGGAACGAGAATTCCTTTCCAAGTATCTGGAGACCAATTAATTGAGCCACGTTCTCGCATCGCGTAAAGATCGCCCATGGTGGCGTGATGCCGTTACTTATCAGATCTATATTCGCTCCTTCGCAGATTCCAATGGCGATGGAATTGGAGATGTCGAAGGCATTCGCTCACGTCTTCCATATTTAAAAGAACTCGGCGTTGACGCGATCTGGATTACACCTTGGTATCCATCACCACAGCACGATCATGGATATGACGTTTCTGATTACATGGATATCGAACCGCAGTACGGAACTTTGGCAGATGCTGAAAAATTAATTAAAGCCACACACGAACACGGAATTAAATTTATTATCGATGTTGTCCCCAATCACACAAGTGATCAACATAAATGGTTCCAAGCAGCGCTAAAAGCGGCACCTGGTTCTCCAGAACGCGATCGTTACATGTTCCGCGATGGCAAAGGCCCTAACGGTGATCTTCCGCCAAATAATTGGGAAGCAGTCTTCGGCGGATGTGCATGGGAGCGAGTAATCGAAGCCGACGGCAAACCAGGGCAGTGGTACTTGCACCTCTTTGCAATCGAACAACCAGATTTGAATTGGGAGAACCCCGAGGTTCGTTCGCACTTAGAAGATGTTTTAAAGTTCTGGCTAGATCGTGGCGTTGATGGTTTCCGCATTGATGTTGCGCACGGAATGATCAAATACCCAGGCCTGCCTGATATTCCTGAAGTAAATACAACTTCTGAAATGTTGGCGCCTCACGAACGTCCATTCTGGGATCAAGAAGGTGTTCACGAGATTTATCGTTCTTGGCGCAAGATTCTGGATTCATATCCCGGTGATCGCATGGCTGTTGCTGAAGCTTGGGTTAGTCCAGCATCGCGCATTGCACGATATGTGCGAGCCGATGAACTGCAAAACTCATTTAACTTTGAAATGCTCACAACGCTTTGGAAAGCCGATGAGATAAGAACGAAGATCGACAACTCGATGGCGGCGCTACTCGAAGTTGGCGCGCCACCTTCATGGGTATTTAACAACCACGATGTGGTGCGTTCTGTAGATCGTTTAGATCTGGGCTTAACAAATAACGGCGAATCAACTTTTACACGCCAGGGTGATCCGGCAAAGTTCAATGTGGCCCGCGGTACTTTGCGCGCCAAGAGCGCAACTTTGATGTCGCTGGCTTTGCCTGGCGGAACTTATTTTTATCAAGGTGAAGAACTTGGCTTACCTGAAGTACGTGATATTCCTGAAGATCGCTTAACTGATCCACGTTGGAAAATGAGTGGATATAAAGATCGCGGGCGCGATGGTTGTCGTGTACCTCTTCCTTGGAAGTCAGAACCAACAGCCGGTTTCGGTTTTTCAACAAATGAATTACTCGAACTCGATCAAGCTTGGTTGCCATTGAGTCCTTGGATGGGCAATTTTTCTGCAGAATCACAAGATGGTGTTGCTGGATCAACTTTAACTATGTATCGCCAAGCACTTGCTCTGCGTAAGTTAGAAGAAGGACTCGGTGACGGTCCGATGAATTGGATTGAAGCCGGAAAAGAAGTTGTTGCATTTTCTCGTCCCGGCAATTTTGCTTGTTACATAAACTTCGGCGCTGCGATTGATCTGCCCAGCGGATCTAAAGTGTTAATTTCTAGCGGCCCACTTGATGGTAATTCGCTGCCAACTGACACCGCAGTTTGGTTGCGGTTGGCATAAATGAAACGATCTTCACCGAAGATTCATCCTGGGTGGATAGCAGTTGCTGTCACTTTTGTGACTTTGATGGCCACCGCCGGATTTCGATCTGCGCCGACGGTTTTGGTTGTTCCTTTAGAAGATGCTTTCGGATGGTCACGCTCTGACATTTCACTTGCGATAGCAATAAATCTCATTCTCTTTGGGCTGGTATCCCCATTTGCGGCAGCGTTGATGGAGAAATTCGGCATTCGGCGCGTGGTGATGACTGCTTTAACCACAATCTCAATTGGTGCGTTTCTGACGATATTTATTAGCGCACCTTGGCAATTAATCGCTACTTGGGGTGTAATCGTTGGAATTGGTACAGGTTCTATGGCGCTTGTTTTTGCGGCGACAATTGCAAATCGTTGGTTCGTGGCCAAGCGCGGACTAGTAACCGGGTTATTAACTGCAGCCACTGCAACAGGTCAGTTAATTTTCTTGCCTGGACTTTCTTATATCGCAACTACTTACAGCTGGAAGAGCGTTTCAATTACGGTATCTTCCTTTGCAATCCTGGTAGTTCCATTTATCTTTTTTCTGCTTCGTGAAGAGCCAGCTGAAGTTGGGCTGCTGCCATATGGCGCACCCGTGGGTTGGCAACCACCCGCAAAGAGCGAACTCAGCGCAGGCGCACTTGCTATTGATACTTTAAAACAGAGTTCAAAGAAGAAAGATTTCTGGTATTTATACGGATCTTTCTTTGTCTGCGGACTTTCAACCAGCGGATTAATGGGAACCCACTTAATTCCGGCGGCCCATGACCATGGAATGCCAACTACGGTGGCGGCATCGATGTTGGCGTTAATCGGAATCTTTGATGTGATCGGCACTTTATTTAGTGGATGGCTCACAGATCGTTACGACCCACGTAAGTTGCTCTTCTTTTATTTCGGCACGCGCGGGCTTTCGCTATTTTTGTTGCCTTCAATTCTATTTTCTAGCATCCATCCAACGACACTGATCTTTGTAATTTTCTATGGTTTGGATTGGGTAGCCACTGTTCCTCCGACGATCATGCTCTGTCGTTCAATCCTTGGCCCACAACGGGCGAGCATTGTTTATGGCTGGGTCTTCACCGGACACCAAATTGGCGGTGCAATTGCTGCTTTCGGCGCTGCGGTATTGCGAGTAAGGCTTGGTGATTACGCAGTTGCGTTTTATATCAGCGGAGCGATGTGCATCGTGACTTCGTACTTCGTGCTCAGGATTGCAAAGAACGTTTCCGATAGCCAAATGCGCACATGACAACTTTCTATGAAGAAGTTGGGGGAGAGCCGTTCTTCAACGACTTTGTATCTCAGTTTTATGCACGTGTAGCCACTGACCCGATATTGCGCCCAATGTATCCAGAGAAAGATATGCAAGGTGCTGCACTTCGACTAAAGATGTTCCTTGAACAATATTGGGGTGGACCAAGTACATATTCAGATGAGCGCGGCCATCCTCGTTTGCGAATGCGCCATGCTGGGTTTCATATCGATCTTGCTGCACGTGATGCATGGCTAACTTGTGCAATTGGTGCTTTAAATGGAATGGAGATGTCAGATCTTCATCGCGCGCAATTGCGGGAATACCTAGAAATGGCAGCCCACGGAATGGTCAACGCTTCTGAGACGCATTCCCTATAACTAATATTTCACCGTTACGGACGTACCAAAGGACATTCTTCTTGTCGCGAATAGTTGTAATACGCAGTCCAACCTTTTCCACAACGCCATTGATCTCTAAAGTAGTTATCTGATCACCAACACCGTATTGATCTTCGATTAACATAAAAATCCCAGATAAAATATCGCGCACCAGCGTTTGTGCTCCAAGACCAATTGCTACGCCGATTACACCAGCTGAGGCGATGACCGGTCCGAGATTAAATCCAAATTCACCCAAGATCATTCCGAG
>WLQO01000107.1 GCA_009698295.1 Actinomycetota bacterium
AAATTATCGCTTCTATATAAAAATCCGATTGACTTTGATGCCTACTGGTTGGTTGCACGGACGTATCTCTGATCCGAATATAAGTATTACGACATCAGGAAACGTCAGCGAGTTATCTGTTACAGCGAATCCGATCCAGGTCCCAATTGTTTATAAGCGTTATCAATGGAATGAGATGCCTGCCGCTTTACAAAAGTTATATATCCCAACTACCGGAGGCTATGTGGGTGGCAATTGGAGCTATTCGCAGCAGCTATTGAGCGATACTGATGCACTTGATCCGCTTAAGAGATCGATGACTTCATCGCCACCACCTTTTGAAAATAATGCGATGGATGAGTTAGTTTCTTGGTTGCCATATGTAAATGACAAGGCAACGGCAATGCCTTCTTATTGGACTTTCCGATCTCTTTCGGGCAAAGAGTTAAGTAATGCTAACTCTTGCTTTACTAATCCAAAACAGTTAAACGGAATGGTCACGACAAACTCAACTCAGTATTCAGCAGGACCACCAGAATTTGATAAAACTGAAGGCTTCTTGAATTACAAAGTAGCTTCACCGCACTTCTCGTCATCTGGTGATGTATTCAAGGGTTCTTATGACCTCGCGATGAGATCTGATGTTGCGCGCTGTATTTACGGATTCTCTAAGGCGCCTGTCAGCGCAAAAGTTTCAGTCATCAGCGCTGACGGAACTCCGCAAATTGCAACAACAATCTTCAGCGAAAGCGCAGGTTGGGTTTACTTAAAGGCGAGAAACTTTGAATTCTCATCTCCTTCGGTGCGAGTAAAGCTTTCACAAGCCCCAGCCAAGAAGATCACAATTACTTGCGTCAAAAATATGACAATCAAGACGGTAACTGGAACTGCGCCTAAGTGCCCAGCGGGGTACAAGAAGAAGTAACCCTTTCCATAATGCCTGAGTACTCTTAACTTATGACCCAGCGGCAAGAGTTCACGGTTATCGAGGAATACGGAGATTTCGAACTCCGCGAATACAAACCATGCGTGATCGCCGAGATTAAAGTCGCGGGGCAATATTCGAATACCGGAAGCAGCGCTTTTCGTTCCCTCTTCAATTACATCTCGCAGGGAAATAAAGCATCACAGAAAATCGCAATGACTGCCCCTGTTATCACTGCGCAAAGAGCCAACAGCAATGCTTCCGACGATTGGTTTGTCTCATTCGTTATGCCATCCGGCAGTACTTATGGCCACCTGCCAGCTCCAAATGATTCGCAAGTAAAATTGCGTGAATTAAGCGCTGAAACCTGTGTCGCACTTTCATTTCACGGCAGAGCCACCGAAGCGTTATCACAGAAGAAAATAAAATCGCTGCGTGCAGCTGCGGCAAAGGAGAACATTTCACTTTCGGATGAGACTCGTATCTGTCGCTTCGATCCGCCATTTAAACCCGGCTTTGTACAATATAACGAGATCGTCATCCCAGCGTATTTGGATTAGCAGTAATAGTTAGTCTAAATACTTCCCTGATCTAGACCTTCTAAAACTTCTTTCACGCGCTCCTTTAATTCCGGTAAATCGTTCAAACGGTTAAGCCCAAATATCTGCTGGCTCATGCGATGGTTCTTGGCAAAAGTTTCTTTATGGCGGTCAAGAAAATCCCAATACAAGGTAGTAAATGGACAAGCAGTTTCACCAGTGCGCAGCTTTGGGTTGTATTCGCAGGGCTTGCAATAATTCGACATCCGCGAGATATAAGCACCGCCTGCCGCATATGGTTTGGTCATCATTTGGCCACCATCGGCATGAACACCCATACCGATTACATTTGGAACCATCACCCATTCGCTGGCATCGATAAAGACTTCGCGCATCCAATCCAGGAACTCTTGCGGATTGGTGCCGGTAATTAGCGCCAGATTTGAAAGCAGCATCAAACGCGGGATGTGATGAACCCAAGCACGATCTTGGATATCGGCAACCGTCTCTTTAATACAGTTCATCTTTGTTGCACTTGGATCGTTAAAAAGTGGCAAGAGTTTTCGATTAGCCTGCAATTCATTATTTTCTCGGTAATCAGGGCCAAGAAACCAATACATTCCATTTACATATTCGCGCCAGCCAATTATCTGGCGGATAAAACCTTCTGCAGATTCAATTGGGATCTTTCCTGTGCGATAAGCCGCGGCAGCCGCCTCAACAACTTCACTGGCGTGAAGCAAACCGTTATTTAAATATGGCGAAAGCAGCGAATGATGCAACGCCCAGTTATCTGTTGTCATGGCATCTTCTAGCGGACCAAATTCGGCGAAGTGGTTATCAATAAAGTTCTTCAGTTGAGCCAGCGCACCCGCACGCGTTGTAGCCCAAGTCGTTGTGATCAAATGACCAATTTCAGCGGCAACCTCAATATCTATCCGATCTCGCTCATGTGCGAGATAGTCCGGCCCTTCATATTTCTTTGGAGGTGGCAAACGATTTTCTTTATCAAAATTCCATGCGCCGCCAACTGGATCAGCGCCTTCCATCAATACATCAAGTCGCACGCGTTGCTTGCGGTAAAAATTCTCCATTAAATAGCTCTTCTGTGAATCAGCCCAAGATCGAAATAGCGCCCTAGGAGTTAAGAAGAAATCATTTTCAACAAAGGTGACGCTATGGTTTTTTAGCGCTTCAAATTGGCGAAAAGAACTTGGCTCGGCACAGACAATCGGCAATCCTGGGTATTTCTTGGAAACTAACTCAAGTCCAGTAACGGTAGTAGCCGCCTTTACATACTCAACCTGAAAGCCTTCACTTTCTAATGACTTTGCAAAATGACGTGCGCTAGAGATTAAAAAGAAGAGGCGTTCCTTGTGCCAGTTACGTCCTGTCGTCATTCGTGCGCTTTCCACCATGGCAATTACATCAACAGCTGGATCAGCGCCCTTTAGCGCTCCATAGTTGCTATGGAGATGATCAAAAGGAATATAGATAATGCGCTTCATTTATTCTCACGACAGCGATCGCTACAGTATTTAACTTCTGCCCGGTTCTTGGCCCATTTCTTTCGCCATTCATATTCCAGGCCACAGCGCAGGCAGGTTTTGGGTGCAAAACCATTCTTAACCTTGGCTGTGCGCGACATTGGGAGATAGTAATCCAACTCTGAGCGTGGGCTGATCAAGAGTATAAAGATTTCCAGTTGAGCCCTTATATAACTGATCTAACAGGTCTACCGTGGCGAAACAAGGGAATTTAAACGCTTTTTAATAGAGGAGAGAAAAATGGCAAAAGCCTGTCTGAAGTATTCCTTTCGCCTCTCACTTCTTTGTATGCTCAGTCAACGCTTAGCGACCTAGGAGATTTCAAATGGCTCAAAAAAATATTGCACTCATAACTGGAGCCGGTGGTGGCATTGGAGCCGGAATCGCAAAGACTTTAGCTGGCGATGGCTTCACAGTTATCTGCGTGGATAAAGATGCCAACAAGGTTGAGCAGATATCTAAATCAATCCCAGGATCACATTGGTTTGCCCTGGATGTAACTAAAGAGAGCGAGATCATCGCGCTAAGAGAGAATTTGGCAAGATCAGTCGGAAACCCAACTCACCTGGTCAATTCAGCGGGCATCTTCTTTGAGCACAACTTGCTCACCTTTACTGAAGAAGAATTTGATCTGATGATGAATGTAAATATCAAGGGCATGTTCTTTATGTGCAAAACATTTATCCCGGCCATGGTTGCAGCCGGCAAAGGAAACGTCATAAATATCGCTTCTACTGCCGGGCTACGCGGCGGTCGCAACAGACCTATTTACTCTGCTTCCAAAGGCGCGGTCGTTATGTTCACCCGTTCCATTGCAATCGATTTTGGACCTAAGGGCGTGCGCGCAAATGCCGTCGCACCAGGCTTAATCGATACACCAATGGCCTCTTGGTTAAGCGATGATAAAGAAGCGCTAGCCAAATGGGAGAAAACAATTCCCGCCCAAAGAATCGGCACACC
>WLQO01000108.1 GCA_009698295.1 Actinomycetota bacterium
CATCTGTTTACAAGATCAATATAATTTAATGGAGCGAAATCCATTTGAATCCGAACAACAACAAGTTCTCAAAAAGAATGCAATCTCAGCGATTCCTTTCTTCGGCCTTGCGCGTGGTTTCTTAACCGGAAAGTACCGCCCCGGCATCACCGTCGATTCAATTCGCGCCGCTGGAGTTGCCGAATACCAAACCGAAAAAGGCTTTGCAATAATCGATGCGATGGAGAAAATTTCTAAAGATCACAACTCATCAATATCTGCCGTTGCACTTGCTTGGTTGCGATCCAATCCGCAGGTAAGCACACCGATTGCATCTGCGCGCACCGTGGAACAACTCCATGAAATCATGCAGGTCGTTGAATTAACCAACGATGAAGTGGCTTTGTTAAGCGCTCTTTAGATACTGCTCCACTGCTTCTCGAAGAATTGTGGAGGTAGTTTCACCCCGACGCTTTGCCTCTTTTTCGAGAGCCTTCTTTAGCTTTACCGGCAAACGAAATTGAACTTGGGGAGATTCAATAGAGTCTGCGGTCAGTGATGGACGCCCCACCACCTTGGCTATGGCTTCCCTTGCCATCTTTTCGGCGCGCTTGTTAGTAATACGTCTTCCATTTTTATCTCTGATTATCGTTTTATTTAGATCCACATCAGGACCAATTGTGTATTTTATTTTAGTTGCCATCTTTTATGCGCCTTTCTAAAAATTGTTGGCATTACATGAATTACCAACAAAAAACATATTTAATTGTGTACCCCACAAATATAGCGCAAAATGTGGAGAAAGAAAATAGATTTATTTGTTACTAAGAGTTACATTCACAAAACCGCGGGGCCAACTCCCCAAGCGCCACCACTGTGGCGATCGATAACCCATGCCGAATATTCGGCCAATTCCGGTTGCGCAAACCAACCTGCACCATCTTCGCCTTCCACCATCAACGCTGTTGCCAACGCATCGGTTAATCCACCATCTGGTCCAAGCACCGTTGCCGATTTCGCTCCGATTGCAATCGTGCCCGTGGCCGGATCAAAGATATGCGCGCCTCTTTCATATGTACCGCTGGTAGCAATCGCACCATCGTTAATCTCAAAGATACGCAGCACCTCTTGACGGTTATCGGGATTAACAACCCCGATCTTCCACGGCCCAACCACGCCCTTTTCATTGACTCCGCCGCGCAAAGTTAAATCACCTGCCGCATTTACTTGCACATGTTCGCAACCAGCAAGCGCCAAAATCTGCGCAACGCGATCTGCCGCCCAACCTTTCACATATCCCGATGGATCAAAGCCACCTGACACCGCCCAAGGATCAAATGCCCCGCCAGTTAAGTCACGCGCCACCGCGCAAAGATGCCAAACCTCTTGCAAATCAGCCGGACATTCTTCAATTGAGATTTCACCACGGCGCAGCCGCGAAACAAATGATCCTTCTTTATAAGTTGAAAAGACTTCATCAACTTCATACACAAATCTTTTGACCGTTTCAACAGCGATGTCCAGCTCAACTTCATCAATCGAAGTCGAAGCCAGATCTAAAAAGAGTACGGTGCCCCAAACATGTATTTCATATCGTTTGCGGACCACGGAGCTAACTTACATCCCTGCCTTTGCAAGGGCGCTGACCAGCGATGTGTACCAACCATAAGATGTGAAAGATGCACCAGATGCGCCATTGATGTTGGCAGATTGTGCCTTCAAAGTTTGTTGACGCAAGATCGGGACCGCCATTTGTGTCCAGCGGTCATTGCGGCCTGATGGCGCTTGCACTGCCTGCGCATCAGTGATCTTGCCGTTTTCCACCGTGATCTTCACTTGAACATATCCATAACGCACATTTATAGAATCGCCGGTAAATGTTCCTGATGCAGATTTATTCGATGCCGCAGTTGTCTTGGTCTGTGTCGGAGTCGGAGTTGCAGCAGGTGTATCCGCCGCAGGAGTTTGCGCCTGCCCAGCGTTTGAATTTGCAGCCTTTGTTGCAGCCGCAGATTTTGTTGGTTGCGCGCTAGAACTTGCAGACTTGCTCGCTTTTGCTTTCGCACTCTTTGTTGCAGCAGCAGTTGCACTTGGTGATGATGATCTGCTCGCTGCCGCCGCAGGCGTTGTGTCACTTCCAGGCAGAGCCATTGGTGAACTTTGTGTTGAAGTAAATTGTGGAGGCGTCACGGCCAAGACAGCGCCGAGCCCACCGACGGTGCCGGTTGCGATCAATAACGCGCGTTTCATATCCGTACCTTCCCGCAGCTATCTGTGAAATTACTTAACGCTGCCCCAACTTGGGCTGCGACTTTCAAGCCTTACTCGCTATGAAAGGCAAATGGATAGTCACGGCTAACTAAATGAGAACGATTCATCGTGGAAACGGTTCTTCGGCACACCCAAATCATCTGCAGCAGCCTTTACCGCCTCAACCAAAGGCCCAGGGCCACAGATATAAATATCGGCATCAGCAAAGCGCGGAACTAAAGCCTTCAAAGATTTAGCATCCATCGGATGTTCTTTCCGTGAACCAATTAAATAATGCACCCGAATCGATCCGTTGGAGTGGTACTCCAAATAATCCAATTCACTTTTTAAAACCAAATCTTCTTTGCGCGATACGCGGTAGATAACATCCATCTGCACACCGTTTTTAAACTCATCCATCAGCGCACGAATTGGTGTGATCCCAACGCCCCCGCCAATCAACACAATATGCGGCATCTGGGCCCGCCCCGCGGTAAAGGCGCCATATGGGCCCTCCACAAAGACGCGCGTGCCAGGCTTTAGATAAGCCAAAGATCTTGAATGATCACCCAAATCTTTCACAGTGATTCGCAAGAAATGCGCAGTCGGTGCCGCCGATAAAGAATAAGGATGTGACATCAAGAAATGTCCTTTAGCAGCAAAGCGCCAACCGAAGAATTGTCCGCCTTCTGCCGCCAAGTCAGTGAGCTTTCGCCCCTTCATCACAACAGAGATAACACCTGGTCCTTCGACAACAACTTTTTCAACCCGCAAGTTATGGCGCAGCGAGCGCCCCAACGGAATACCGATTCTCCACCAGATAATTGCAAAGGCCATCGCCACATAAAGAAAAGTCCAATAAGCACGATTTAGCGGATGATCGATAAACATCTGCCCGTTAATCACTTGGTGCATAAAAGATGCCGCAACTGCGATGTAGGTATAAACATGGATGATCCACCATGTTTCATAACTCATCTTGGCGCGCGCTTTCTTATAAGAAGTAACTCCGGCCATCACCATCAATACAAACCCAGCCAGCGCCCACCACATCCATTCAAAGCTACCGAGCATGCGCCAGAGTTCAACAGCCAACGCAACATGATCTTGCCCAGCAAAACTCAAGATAATAAACAAAACGTGAAAACCAATTAGATACAAACTCCATGGCCCCAGCTTGCGATGCCACGTCACCAAACGATCATGGCCCACACCGCGTTCTACCCAAGGAATTCGCGCAACCAAGAAAATCCCAACAATCGCAAAGTAAGTCCCCGTCAACGCAGCCAAGCGCGAGACCGATGCCACCAACGCATATGCCGAATTCAAATCACTTTGCCGCATCGTCGTTAACTGCAACGCCAGAGTCAGCCCCAACCCAATACCCAATAACCACGCCGCCCAATCAGTGCCGGCAGATGAGTACTTGCGAAATGTCGCTGGGGATTTCATACCCAAATCATGCCTTTCTTGCCTGTGAGTTATCTGAGCCGCGACAGAGAGGCGACCGCGAAAGATCGATACCTGCCCCGATAGACTTGCTTCCATGCGCGTTTTCATCACCGGAGGAGCCGGTTTTATCGGCTCTCACCTCTGTGATGCGCTGATCAAAGATGGCCACCAAGTTTCTATCCTCGACAACATGTCCACTGGGTCTGCCGCCAATATCGCCCACATCAAAGATCAGATC
>WLQO01000109.1 GCA_009698295.1 Actinomycetota bacterium
AATCTGTTTACACCTTTGCTAACACAATCCACACCCACGAAGGCGGAACCCACGAAGAAGGTTTCCGCACCGCATTAACATCTGTAGTAAATAAATTTGGTGAAGAAGCAGGATTCATCCGCAAAAAAGAAGATCGTTTAACCGGCGATGACGTGCGTGAAGGTTTAACCGCAATCGTTTCTATCAAATTAGCAGAGCCACAATTTGAAGGACAGACCAAAACAAAACTCGGCAACACCGAAGCAAAATCTTTTACTCAAAAATCAGTTAATGAATTTTTAACTCAGTGGTTTGAGAAGAACCCACAAGAAGGCAAAGACATTGTCCGCAAGAGCATCGATGCCGCAGCCGCACGCGTGGCAGCCCGCAAAGCCCGCGATTTATCGCGAAATCGCAAAGGATTATTAGAAGGCCGCGGCATGCCCGGCAAGCTCGCTGATTGCCAATGGACTGATCCATCAAAGTGTGAGCTCTACATTGTGGAAGGAGATTCTGCTGGTGGTTCCACAAAAGGTGGACGCGATTCGCGCAACCAAGCAGTCTTGCCAATTCGCGGCAAGATTCTTAATGTTGAAAAAGCGCGTATCGATCGCGTGCTGCAGAACAACGAAGTACAAGCGTTAATTACTGCACTTGGCACTG
This sequence comes from Actinomycetota bacterium, assembly GCA_009698295.1. GTDB lineage: Bacteria > Actinomycetota > Actinomycetes > Nanopelagicales > Nanopelagicaceae > Planktophila. Next base: position 643 of record WLQO01000109.1, read on the forward strand.
GTGTTCACGAAGATTTCGATATCGAAAAACTGCGCTACCACAAAATTATCTTGATGGCTGATGCTGACGTTGACGGCCAACATATCCGCACGCTGTTGTTAACACTGCTCTTCCGTTTTATGCGCCCATTGATTGAAAATGGCTTTGTTTACTTAGCCCAACCACCGCTTTATAAAATTAAATGGGGCGGTAAAGATGAAGTCCAATACGCATTCTCTGATCGCGAACGCGATGGCATGATCAAAATTGGTTTAGATGCTGGAAAGCGTTTACCAAAAGATGACGGTATCCAACGCTTTAAAGGATTAGGCGAAATGCCTGCAAAAGAGTTGTGGGATACAACAATGGATCCTGAACATCGCGTTTTAATTCAAGTAACCCTTGATGATGCTGCAGCAGCCGATGATTTATTCTCCGTTTTAATGGGCGAAGATGTAGAACAACGACGCGCATTTATTCAACGCAACGCTAAAGATGTTAGATTCTTGGATATCTAAATGGCTGAAGATAAAACTCCCGTAGACCGCACCGGCATGGTCAACCCCGGCGATGATTTCGACCGGATTGAAACTGTTGACCTGCAAGTTGAAATGGCACGTTCTTATCTTGACTATGCAATGTCAGTTATTGTCGGTCGCGCACTGCCTGATGTTCGCGATGGTTTAAAACCAGTTCACCGCCGCGTTTTATATGCGATGTATGACGCGGGTTATCGCCCTGACAAGGGTTATTACAAATCTTCTCGTATCGTCGGTGACGTCATGGGTAATTACCACCCACATGGTGACACAGCGATTTATGACACCGTTGTTCGTTTAGCCCAGCATTGGTCGCTGCGTTATCCATTGGTGGATGGCAACGGAAACTTTGGTTCTCCCGGCAATGATCCTGCCGCAGCAATGCGTTATACCGAAGCTCGGTTGTCACCTATCGCGATGGAGATGATGCGCGATATCGATGAAGACACCGTTAACTTCTCACCAAATTACGATGGCCGATCACAAGAGCCAGATGTATTACCAAGTCGTTTTCCAAACTTATTAGTAAACGGTTCAGCTGGTATCGCAGTCGGTATGGCTACCAATATTCCACCGCACAACCTGCGCGAAATTACTGAAGGTGTTATTTACTCACTTAACAACCCAGACCTAAAACCAGAAGAATTGCTAAACGAACTTCTAAAGATTGTGAAAGGTCCAGATTTCCCAACTAAAGCTTTAATCGTGGGCCGCACCGGAATCGAAGAGGCTTATCGCACAGGTCGCGGTTCTGTGACGATGCGCGCTGTTGTGCAAGTTGAAGAGATAAACAAGCGCACTTGTTTGGTCGTTAGCGAACTTCCGTACCAAGTTAACCCCGACAACCTTGCACTAAAAATTGCAGAACTTGTAAAAGATGGAAAAATTAAAGGCATCGCCGATGTGCGCGATGAAGGTAACGAACGTTTAGGTCAACGCTTAGTAATCGTTCTTCAATCATCTGCAATTCCAAAGGTTGTTTTAAATAATCTTTACAAGCAGACCCAACTGCAAGATACCTTCGGCGCAAATATGTTGGCACTTGTCGATGGCGTGCCGCGCACCTTGCGCCTTGATGAATTTATTAAGTTTTATATCCAGCACCAAGTTGAAGTGATTATCCGCCGCACTAAATACCGTTTGGCTGAAAAAGAAAAGCGCGCTCACATCTTGCAGGGTTACCTGAAAGCACTTGATGCACTTGATGCGGTTATCGCTTTAATCCGCGCTTCAACAACGCCCGAAGAAGCGCGCACTGGTTTGATGAAATTACTTGACGTTGATGAAGTTCAAGCCAATGCCATCCTAGATATGCAGTTGCGCCGCATCGCAGCCTTGGAACGCCAAAAGATTAACGATGAATACAACGGGCTAATGGCAGACATCGTTGAACTCAATGAGATCTTGGCAAGTGAAGCAAAGCAGCGCCAGATAATCGTTTCTGAGCTCACCGACCTGACTGCAAAGTACGGCGATGAACGTCGCACCCAGATCGTTGCCAGCGAAGGTGATTTCTCTGCTGAAGATTTAATCCCTGATCAAGACGCAGTGGTCACAATTACTCGCACGGGTTATGCCAAGCGCACCAATGCCGATTTATATAAAACTCAGCGTCGCGGCGGCCGCGGCGTAAAAGGTGCAGCGCTGAAACAAGACGATGTCGTCGACCACTTCTTTGTTGCCAGCACACATGACTGGTTGTTGTTCTTCACAAATCAAGGCCGAGTTTATCGCGCCAAAGTGCACGAACTTCCAGATGCGGGCCGCGATGCACGCGGACAACATGTTGCGAACTTAATGGCATTTAAATCAGATGAAACAATCGCTCAAGTCTTGTCATTTAAAGATTACAACGCATCTCCTTATTTAGTCCTTGCAACTAAAACTGGTTTAGTTAAAAAGACACCGCTGACTGAATATGATTCACCGCGCACCGGAGGATTGATTGCAATTTCACTAAAACCTGGTGATGAAGTTGTATCCGCGGCGTTAATCAATAAGGGCGATGAATTATTGCTTGTCTCAAAGAAAGCGATGTCACTTCGCTTTGCCGCGGATGAAGAATCACTTCGCCCAATGGGTCGTTCCACGAGCGGTGTTATCGGAATGAAGTTCCGTACCGGCGATGAACTTCTGACAATGGCGCGCATTGATTCGCAATCTGCAAACTCTTTTGTATTTACTGCAACTGATGGTGGCTACGGAAAGAAAACTCCACTCGATGAATATCGCTTGCAAGGCCGCGGTGGAATCGGAATTAAAGCCGCCAAGATCGATGAAAATTCACGTGGTTCACTTGTCAGCGCACTTGTTCTTGCCGACTCTGATGAAATCCTTGCAATAACTTCTGGTGGCACAGTTATGCGCACACCAGCTGCTGAGGTTCGCCAGACCGGTCGCGATTCAATGGGCGTTCGCTTGGTAAACCTCGATGAAGGCGTCTCTCTGGTCTCTGTTACACAGAACCAGGAAGGTGAGATTTCCGCGAAATAACGCTACGCTTTCGTCTTCTGCGCTAAGGCGTGCGTTTTGGTCTCTTGGAGAAGTTCAAGTAACCTAGCGCTTCTGCAATAAAGAGAGATCTTTCTTGCGGGCCCATAGCTCAGCCTGGTTAGAGCGCTTCCCTGATAAGGAAGAGGTCGGTGGTTCAAGTCCACCTGGGCCCACCCGTTCTAACACGGGGACCTAGCTCAATTGGTAGAGCACCGCCTTTGCAAGGCGGGGGTTA
>WLQO01000011.1 GCA_009698295.1 Actinomycetota bacterium
CGGACGCAGAATCTTTCTCCCACCAGTCCGCGGATAAATATCTCACCTGATGTTGCACCGTAACCAATGACGTTTCCGGCGATCACATTCTGATGCGATGGGAAAGTAGCGCGTTCGTCAGGGCGAACTATGACTCGACCACCTGAAATTCCTTTACCAACATAGTCATTACTATCACCGTAAAGTCGAATAGCGATTCCGCGTGGCAGGAATGCGCCGAGTGATTGTCCGGCAGAACCATGCAGAGTTACATCGATTGTTCCGACCGGAAGTCCTTCTGCCCCAAAGCGACGGGTTACTTCAGCGCCTAACATTGTGCCGACGGTGCGATTTACGTTACGCACCGGGAGGTCTATACGCACTGCCTCTTTCTTATCGAGCGCAGCTGCTGCAAGAGTAATTAATTGATTATCCATCGCGGCAGCAAGCCCGTGGTCTTGCGCTGTTGTGCGATGAAGCGGTGAATCAACATCAGGTCGAACTAATAACGGCGCCAGGTCAAGGCCGCTGGCCTTCCAATGATTGATGGCATCGCGAGTATCTAAAAATTCGACGTGGCCAATCGCTTCTTGCAGATTGCGGAATCCAAGTTTGGCTAAAATCTCACGAACTTCTTCGGCGATATATTCAAAGAAAGTTTCTACAAACTCTGGCTTTCCGGTAAATCGCTTCCGAAGTTCTGGGTTCTGTGTTGCAACCCCAACCGGACAAGTATCTAAGTGGCAGACGCGCATCATGACGCAGCCCGAAACAACAAGCGGCGCGGTAGCAAATCCGTACTCTTCTGCGCCAAGTAAGGCTGCGATAACGACATCGCGACCAGTCTTTAATTGACCATCTGCCTGAACGACGATGCGATCGCGCAGCCCATTTAGCAAGAGGGTCTGTTGTGTTTCGGCAAGGCCGAGTTCCCATGGTGCGCCAGCATGCTTAAGTGAAGTAAGTGGTGATGCACCTGTTCCACCATCGTGGCCCGAAATCAAAACAACATCAGCATGAGCTTTGGAAACGCCTGCAGCAACGGTGCCAACGCCAACTTCGGCAACTAACTTCACATGAATGCGTGCATTCTTATTAGCGTTCTTCAAATCATGAATTAATTGCGCTAGATCTTCAATTGAGTAAATATCGTGATGTGGTGGCGGTGAGATTAAGCCAACACCAGGAGTTGAGTAACGCACTTTTGCAATCCAGGGATAGACCTTGTTTCCAGGAAGTTGCCCACCTTCACCCGGCTTGGCACCCTGCGCAATTTTGATCTGAATATCATCTGCATTTACGAGGTAATCACTTGTAACGCCAAAGCGACCGCTGGCGACTTGTTTAATTGAGCTGCGCTTGGAATCGCCATTTGCCATCGGAATAAATCGCGATGGATCCTCGCCACCTTCGCCTGTATTTGATTTTGCACCAAGGCGATTCATAGCGATTGCCAGAGTTTCGTGAACTTCTTGCGAAACCGAACCATATGACATTGCACCAGTTGAGAAACGTTTCACGATCTCTGAGATTGGCTCTACTTCATCAATTGAAATTGCCGGACGCTCTCCCACTTTAAAGGCGAAGAGGCCACGAAGCGTCATTAACTCTTTACTTTGGCTATCTACCTTGCTGGTGTAACGCTTAAAGATGTCATATCGCTTGGATCTGGTTGAGTGCTGCAATGTAAATACAGTTTCCGGATTAAATAGATGCGGTTCGCCATCACGACGCCATTGATATTCCCCACCAATTGGCAAGCGCTTTGTACCAGGGATCTCTCCCCCGACTGGATAAGCGATGTGATGTCGCGCGATAGTTTCTTCGGCGATCACATCCAAACTGATTCCACCTAGACGTGAAGTTGTGCCGACAAAGTACTCATCGACAACTTCTTGCGATAAGCCGATAGCTTCAAAAACTTGCGCACCGGTATATGAAGCAATGGTTGATATACCCATCTTTGACATTACCTTTAGAACGCCCTTGCCTAAACTCTTGATTACGTTGCGAACCGCTTTTTCTGGGGTGATTCCTGTGATTACACCTTGCAAAACTAAATCTTCAGCAGATTCCATTGCCAGATAAGGATTGACTGCGGCGGCGCCGTAGCCAATTAGAAGTGCAACGTGGTGCACTTCGCGGACATCGCCGGCTTCAACCACTAGACCAACCTTGGTACGAGTTTTCTCGCGAATTAAGTGATGGTGAACTGCGGCAGTAAGTAAGAGAGATGGGATCGGCGTATCTTCCGCATCGCCGTTACGATCTGAGAGAACGATGATGTGCGCACCGGCTGCGATTGCATCCGAGACTTCGCGCTTAATCTCTTCCAAGCGAGTGTGCAGAGTGTTTCCATCACCTGTAACTGGGAAGAGTCCGCGTACGACATAACTTTCTAAACCAGGATAATCACCATCGGCATTTACGTGGATGATTTTAGCTAACTCATCATTATCAATTACTGGAAAGGCTAAAGAGATTTGCCGGCAAGATGCTGCACCTGGATCGAGGAGATTGTGCTCTGGACCAATTGATCCTCCTAAGCTAGTTACAAGTTCTTCGCGAATAGCATCTAGTGGTGGATTTGTTACTTGCGCAAAGAGTTGCGAGAAGTAATCAAAGAGTAGGCGTGGCTTTTCAGAGAGCGCGGCAATTGGAGTATCCGTACCCATCGAACCAAGTGCTTCCATGCCGTTCTTAGCCATAGGTGTTAACAGAATTCGAATCTCTTCTTCGGTGTAACCAAAAGCGCGTTGGCGGCGAACAACCGATGAATGTGGATAGACGATATGTTCGCGCGAAGGAAGATCGCTTAACTTCATCATTCCTGCGTGCAGCCATTCACCGTACGGTGCGCTATCTGCTAACGAATCTTTGATTTCATCATCTTCGATGATTCGACCAGCTTCAATATCTACCAAGAACATCTTGCCTGGTTGCAGTCGACCTTTACGCACAATTTTCTCTGCTGGAAAATCTAATACTCCAACTTCAGATGCGAGAACTACTAGCCCATCATCTGTAACCCAGAACCGTGACGGACGTAGACCATTGCGATCTAAAACCGCGCCAACTTGATGACCATCTGTAAAAGTCACACATGCTGGTCCATCCCATGGCTCCATGAGTGATGAATGGAAGGCGTAGAAATCTCGACGCTTCTGCGACATGGTTGCGTGGTTCTCCCATGCTTCCGGAATCATCATCAATACCGAATGTGGCAACGAACGACCGCCGAGGTAAAGCAGTTCTAAAACTTCATCAAAAGATGCAGAATCGCTACCTGACATTTCAACTATTGGGAATAAGCGACTGAGATCTCCAGGAATCAATTCACTTGCCAGAAGAGATTCACGAGCGCGCATCCAATTGCGATTTCCCTTTACGGTATTTATCTCTCCGTTATGTGCGATAAATCGGTAAGGGTGGGCTAACGGCCAAGAAGGAAATGTATTGGTAGAAAAACGGGAGTGAACTAGCGCCAATGGCGAAACAACACGTTGATCACTTAAATCAGGGAAAAATTCTTCGAGTTGGCCAGTCGTGAGCATTCCTTTGTAGACAATGGTTTGCGAAGAAAGGGATGGAAAGTAAAGATCCAGTGAATGCTCAGCGCGCTTTCGCAGACAGAAAGCTAATCGATCTAGTTCAATACCTGATTCATTCTTCTTGCCAGATATAAAGAGTTGTTCAAATTTGGGCATAACCGATACTGCAGTTTTACCTAAGGAAGTGGCATTGATCGGCAGTTCGCGCCAACCCAAGATATTGAGACCTTCTTCTTCGGCGATTTTTGCAATTTCGCTGCGAACTTCAGAGCCCTGTGCAATAAAGGCGATACCAGTTGCATATAAATCTGCCGCGGGAAGTTCGAAGTCAACTACCGCTCGATAGAAAGCATCAGGTACGCGAATTAATATTCCTGCACCATCTCCGCTATCTGGTTCCGCACCCGATGCGCCGCGATGTTCTAGATTGCGAAGTGCCGTTAAGGCCTTCTCAACGATTTCATGTGTTGCAATTTTTTTGAGAGTGGCAACCATTGCAACGCCGCATGCATCATGCTCGTTTGCTGGGTCATAAAGACCAAGACGTGCTGGGTAATTAGATGGAAGGGCCATCTCTTGCACACTCCTGTTGTCCGCACTTGAAAAATCGTGAGGGACAACTTTGGCCCGAAAAAACCACCCACCTATCTAGGTGAGCAGAGCAAAAGGGTAGCAAGGTTTAGGGCGATTGGGCACGCCCAGAGTCAGATCTTGCTTAGATCCCGCTCACATGGAGAAGTTGTCCGATTCCCGCGGTAATTGCCATTCCGAAGCAACCACCAAGAATGACTCGCAAAGTTGGGGCGAGAATTTTAGAACCAGCGGTCTTGGCGCTAACGATTCCGGTAAATATCAAGCCAACTACCGTAAAGGCCACGATACTCAGCGCCACCGTTCCGGTTGTCGGCGCAAATGCGCCAATAAATGGAATCAAGCCTCCTGAAGTAAATGCTGCAGCTGATGCAACTGCGGCCTGTACTGGACGCGCCTTTGTATGCGGATGTTGACCAAGTTCATCACGAAGATGTGCTTCCAATGGATCGCGGGCATGCATCGCAGTTGCAACTTCAAGGGCTAACTCAGGAGTTAAACCTCGGTTTATATAAATCTCTTGCAGTTCAAGTAACTCTGACTCTGGATCAATTGCTAAGTGTTCAATTTCTAGTAAACGGTCAGATTCTTCAATATCATTTTGCGAACGGACCGAGACATATTCACCAACGGCCATAGACATCGCACCCGCCACGATTCCGGCGGTACCCGCTGTGATTAAGAAAGTTTGCGCATCTGCGCCACCAGCTTTTGCCGCAGTCACACCAATCATCAGGGAAGCAGTTGAAACCAGACCATCATTTGCGCCAAGTACCGCAGCACGTAACCAACCTGCGCGATGGGTGCGGTGATGCAAATTGCGATGATAGACATCTTCTAGAGCCATAATGTCAGCCTACCCGATTCGAATTAAATATCGGGTGAAATTCGTGGTTTCGTCTTACCTTGATTTCGAAGAAAAAGTGCCACTCCCAGGATAAATATCGCGATGCTCATCCATTGATTCACTCTTAGTCCAAATAAATCGTGAGCGGTATCGATACGGACACCTTCAATGAAGAATCGCACTGCAGAGTAACCCGCGATATAAATGTAGAAGGTTGAGCCTGCACTCCACTTTCTGCCAAATTTAATTAGCAATGTTGCTAGCAATGTTGTCCAAATCGCTTCATATAGAAAAGTGGGATGAAAAGTTTCAAATAGCCCGTAGCCCTTTGGCCGAAATTTGTATGGGATTTCTAGCGCCCACCAGGTATCTAATGGCCTTCCGAAAAGTTCAGCGTTAAACCAGTTTCCAAATCGGCCAATCGCCTGCGCTAATAAAATTCCGGGGGCGAGTGCATCTAAGAAGTTACTGAAAGCGGGCAACCCTCGACTCTTTGCCATGTGACGATATGAGAGAAATGCGCCTAATACACCGAGAGCTATCGCACCCCAGATGCCAAGCCCACCTCTCCAAATTTTAAGGATAGCGAGCAAACTTCCATCGCTGCCAAAGTAATCATCAGGCGAAGTGACGACGTGATAAAGACGCCCGCCAATGATTCCGGCAGGTACCGCAATTACAGCAACTTCAGAGACAACGCCGGTGAGATCTAATCCGGCTGAATCTCCGTAATTACGTAAGCGCTTATCACCTAACCAAATTGCGATAGCAATTCCGGTAATTATGCAGAGCGCATATAGATGAAAAGTGAGCGGTCCGATAGCGATCTGCGACAGAGTCGGAGTCGGTATCGAGCTTCGCATCTTTAAGCTTTTGAAACAGCGAGCATAAACTCTGCCAAGCTGTTGTAGGCCTTGTTGCGATCAACCTCTTTGCCATTGATAAATACAGTTGGTGTGGAATTTATATTGCGCTTAGCGCCTTCATTTGCCACATTCACAACCCAATCCTTGTACTCGTTATTGGCGATGCACTTGTCGTAGGCATTATCCGAGATACCAAGACCAAGACTTAAAGTTGTGAAGTAAGAAGAAGTCCATGCACCCGAGTTCTCTGGTGGTTGATTGGCATAAAGCAACTTGTGGAACTGTAAGAATTTTCCTTGATCAGCTGCACAGCCAGCTGCATTGGCTGCTAATTGAGACTCAGCGCCGAGGAAGGAGAGCATGTGATACGCAACCTTCGCTTTTTTGGTATTGATCAAATCTTCAATGTATTCGCTAGTGATTCCTTCAAAACGTTGGCATGCTGGACATTGAAAATCTTCGTAAATTTCAATGAAGGGAACATCTTTGACATCTTTGTTAAAAACCATTCCATAACCATCTTCAACCGAAACGCTAGATGGGATGGCGGCGTTGGTATTGCTCTTTTTCGAGATAAGTGTTGGAACAAGCATGATGAGCACAACGCCAAGTACTACAGCGATAACTAGATTGCGGGTGAAATTATCTTTTCCACCAGCCGGGTTCTTTGCTTGTGCCATTCTTATTCCACATCTTCCTGTGAGTTATGGGTAACTTGGTTCTTATCTAATGAAAACTTGGTTGAAGGGTAGCGAAATAAATAAGCGGCGAGAAATACCAGCCCCGCATCCCTGAGAATTTCCTGTAAATACTTGGTTTGGCCAGGCTCCACCGCTCCTCCGCCGCCAAAGCAGCCGCAGTCGATATTTAATCCTCGCGCCCATGCTTGGGAAATTGCAATGATAAATATGAGCATCGTGAAACCGCCGAGAGCAGCCATCGCACGCGTTAGCGATCCCAAGATCAAGAGCGCTCCAATTAAAATCTCAATAAATGGCAGCACCAGACCCAAAGTATTGGCAATTGAGTTCGGAAGAATTTCATAAGCACGAACTGCCATCTGCGATTTATCAGGAGTTCCAATCTTTAAATATCCTGCAATAAATAACACGCCACCAAGAATCAGACGGGCGAGCAGACCCAACCAAGGTTGCCATATTGTGAATTTTTCCTTCATCGCCCCTCACGTACTCCTTTGGCTAATTCTCTCGCTAATTCTGTCACTGCTTTTAAGCCTTCTTCTTCATTTATAGCGTCCTGCATCGCTTTGATAAATGCGGAACCAACGATTACGCCATCGGCATATGTCGCCACGCCTTTAGCCTGTTCGCGCGTTGAGACACCTAAGCCGACCGCTACTGGAAGATCGGTAGTTTTTCGGATCCGCGCAACCAAATCTGCCGCGCTCGACGAAACTGATGTACGCGCTCCGGTTACTCCCATCAAACTCGCTGCATAAACAAAACCACCACACTTAGCAACTACATCAGCCAAGCGCGAATCCTTTGTGCTCGGAGCAACTACATAAATCGGATTGATTGCCGAAGTTGCAGTTGCACTAATCCATCCAGCGGATTCTTCGATAGTTAAATCCGGAGTGATGACACCTGATCCACCGTTCTGGGCGATGGCAGCGGCAAAGTTGGCAACGCCGAATCTTTCAATTGGATTCCAATAAGTCATTACTACTGCTGGCACCGAAGCGCTAGCAACCTTTAGCGCGCCAAATACTTCCTGCGCGCCGGTTCCGTTTGAAAGTGCAGTAACCGCTGCCGCTTGAATTGTTGGACCATCCATTACCGGATCGCTATAGGGATAACCAATTTCAATGGCATCTACTCCACCTGCGATGAAGGCTGCGATTACGCGATGGCATCCTGCTTGCGAAGGAAAGCCTGCTGGAATATAAGCAATAAGTGCAGCGCGATTTTCAGCGCGCACCTTTACAAAGAGTTGATCTAAAGCAGTCATTAATCCAGCGGAATTCCAAAGTAATTTGCTGCGGTTTGTACATCTTTATCTCCACGACCAGAAAGATTTATGACGATGATGGCATCTTTCCCAAGCTCGTTTCCAACTTGAATTGCACCTGCTAGTGCGTGCGCAGTCTCAATCGCGGGGATAATTCCTTCTGTCTTAGATAAGAGCGCGAAAGCATGCATGGCTTGATCGTCAGTGATGGCGCGGTATTCGGCGCGACCAATGTCATGCAGATAGGCGTGCTCTGGGCCAACACCTGGATAATCAAGCCCAGCAGAAATTGAATGCGACTCAACGGTCTGACCATTTTTATCTTGCAGAACATAAGAACGCGTTCCATGCAGAACGCCAGGTGTTCCGCCGGTAATTGTTGCTGCATGGCGACCAGTTTCTACGCCGTCACCACCTGCCTCAAGTCCTATTAAGCGCACCGTCGGATCTGAAATAAAGCGATGGAAAATTCCGATGGCATTTGATCCGCCACCAACACATGCCAGCACCGCATCTGGAAGACGGCCTGTCAGCGCAAGAACTTGTTCCCGGGTTTCTTCGCCGATAATTTTATGAAAATCTCTAACCATTGTCGGGAAGGGATGTGGACCTGCGACCGTGCCCAATAAGTAATGTGTGGTTTCAACGTTTGTTACCCAGTCGCGCATCGCTTCATTAATGGCATCTTTTAACGTTCGTGACCCAGAAGTAACTGGAACTACTTCAGCGCCTAACAATTTCATACGTGCCACATTTAACGCTTGGCGCTTTGTATCTTCTTCGCCCATGTAAACAACACATTCCAAACCCATCAGCGCCGCAGCTGTAGCGGCGGCAACGCCATGTTGGCCCGCACCGGTTTCGGCGATGATTCGTTTTTTACCCATGCGCTTTGTAAGCAGAGCTTGTCCGAGTACGTTATTTATCTTGTGGCTGCCAGTGTGGTTTAAATCTTCTCTTTTTAAAATAATTCTTGCGCCACCTGCATGCTCTGCAAAACGTTTCGCCTCTGTGATGATGCTGGGACGGCCGGTGTAAGTGCGATGAAGTTCAGCAAGTTCAGCGACAAAAGCTGGATCTAACTGTGAAGTGCGATGGGCTTCTTCTAACTCTTCGAGCGCACCAATTAGCGCTTCCGGAACAAAGCGACCACCGTATGGACCGAAGTGCCCAAGTATCGCGCCAAGATCTTCACGCTCTGATGTCGACATAGTTAAAGCCTACCCTTGACCTAATAAGGTGCGCATCGCCAAATTAGGATCTGCCGATGTGACAAGGGCTTCACCCACCAATATCGCATCTGCGCCTTGGTTCTGGGCAAATTCCACATCACTTCGCTGCGCGATTCCGGATTCTGCAACGCGGATAATCTCGATTGGAATTTGTGGAATCAGATTGGCAAATGCTGCTGTATCGACATCTAAAGTCTTCAAGTTACGGGAATTTACGCCGATGATCCGTGGAGAAATTTCCATGGCTCGCTCTAGCTCATCCGCGGTATGGACTTCGAGCAACGCTGCCATTCCCATCTCGGTGGTCAGATCATAAAAATCTCGCAGTTGACTCTTAGCCAGCGCTGCAACAATCAACAGCACCATATCTGCACCATGTGCGCGCGCTTCAAAGAATTGGTATTCATCAACCATAAAATCTTTACGCAATACTGGAATGGAAACCTTGGCGCGAACCGCCGTTAAATCTGCGAGTGTTCCTTTGAAACGACGCTCTTCAGTCAGAACGCTAATCACACTTGCGCCCGCTTCCTGATATCGCTCGGCAAGTGCGGCAGGATCGACAATTGCAGAAAGCGCACCTTTACTTGGAGAAGAGCGTTTAACTTCTGCTATCACTTTCATTTCACTGCCTTTAAGTGCCGCATGTGCATCTAAAGCAGGTGCTGCTTGAGCCATTTGCTCATGGATCTCAGCTAACGATCTGCGTCGCTTACTTAAATCTTCACGCACGCCCTCAATAATTGAATCCAAGACGCTCATTTATCGCCACCATCTTTGGTGGGATCTATTCCGCTATCAAGTGCGCTCCATGGAGTGTGAACCTTTGGTTTGCGCTCATATCTGGAAGAGATATTGAAGCGACGAGATAGCAAAAAGACTAGTAAGAGGATTACGACTAGAGAAACCAGAACTGGCGCAAAATCTGACATTTAAGATTCTATATTTCCGCTAGTTAATTTATTAGCAGCGCTAACTGCTCCTAAGACAGCAGCAGCTTTATTTAAACATTCTTGGTTCTCTGATTCTGGATCTGAGTCAGCGACTACCCCGGCGCCAGCTTGTACGTATGCCATCTTGTTGTAGATCAGCGCAGTGCGTATCGCGATGCAAGTATCGATATTGCCGGTGAAATCTAAGTAACCAATTGCGCCACCATATAAGCCGCGACGCGTTGGTTCTAACTCTTCAATAATCTCCATCGCTCTTGGTTTTGGCGCCCCGGATAACGTTCCGGCGGGAAAGACTGCAAAGAGCGCATCAACTGGCGAAGCCTTTTCAGATAATTTACCGATTACAGTTGAGACGATATGCATTACATGTGAATAGCGCTCGATATGCATAAAATCTATTACCTCAACGCTGCCAGGTGCACATATACGTCCAAGATCGTTACGACCAAGATCTACCAACATCAAATGCTCGGCGCGTTCTTTGGGATCGGCAAGCAACTCCTCGCCTAAGCGATGATCTTCTTCTGCCGAAGCAGAACGCTTTCGAGTGCCCGCAATTGGATGAACCATTACCTCTTTGCCAGTGACTTTTACCAATGCTTCAGGGCTGGATCCAACTACTTCGACTCCATCAGTAAATCGAAAGAGATACATATAAGGGCTGGGGTTATGTAAACGAAGCATGCGATAAACATCGAGAGCATCTGCCTTGCATTCCATAGCAAATCGTTGCGAAAGAACAATTTGAAAAGCTTCACCTACCAATATCTCTTCTTTCGCCTGCGCGATCTTGGCTTTGTACTCATCACCTGAAATATTGCGTGTAAAAAGCGGTTCGCTCTTTGTCGGTAACTCAGATACAAATCCCGGAAGTGAGCCTGCGAGGTCGCTCTGCATTCGATCTAAGCGCACTTGGGCATCATCGTAGGCTTGATCGACGCGATCACCGGTTCCGTCCCAGTTAATTGCATTTGCAATCAAAGTGATTGTTCCTTCAGCGTGATCCATAACCGCTAGATCACTCGTTAACATAAATGCGAGTTCAGGTAGATCTATATCTTTCTTTCCCAGAGATGGCAGTTTCTCTAAGCGACGGACCGAGTCATAACCCATGTAACCGACTAACCCACCAGTCAATGGTGGAAGTCCAGCGATTTTCGGCGAACGCAGATGCGCCGCTGAAAGTCGCAGCGCCGCAAGTGGATTAATACCAACTGGTGCACCTGCTGGAGTTGTTCCTACCCAGATCGCCTTGCCATCTTTCTCACTTAAAGTTGCTTGACTATTTGCTCCAATAAATGAGTAACGCGACCACGCTCCCCCGTGTTCGGCCGATTCCAATAGAAATGTAGAAGGCGCGTTCTTAGCTAACTTGCGGTAAATACCAATCGGGGTTTCACCATCAGCTAGAAGTTTGCGGTAAACCGGAATTACATTAAAACTCTTGGCATATTCTTGAAATTCAGAACGGAGCATTAGCGCTGACCTTCCGAGCCATTTAACGCTATTGGGTTATGAAAACAGCTCTGCTCTCCCGTGTGGCAAGCAGCTCCAACCTGCTCGACTTTTATCAGGATCGCATCTCCATCACAATCAAAGGAGAGCGCTAAAACTTTTTGCGTGTGTCCAGATGTAGCGCCTTTCTCCCAAAGTTCTTGGCGGCTACGGCTCCAATATGTTGCTCGACCAGTTTTAAGAGTGATCGCTAAAGATTGGCGGTTCATATATGCCAGCATCAGTACTTCACCAGTTTTTGCATCCTGGGCTATTGCTGGAATTAGATCAAACTCAGATTTTAAGCGCGCCGCAATATCGGCAGGTAGATCCGAGGGTAGTTGCGCAGCCATGGTCTTATTCTGCCTTAGGCGATGCGGTTGTTGCGAATGGAATAACCCTGAGCGGTTAAGTACTTCTTAACATCACTTATTCGATGAATTCCAAAGTGAAATACGCTCGCGGCAAGTAAGGCATCAGCACCGGCATCCAGTGCTGCTCCAAAATCTTCGAGTGTGCCAGCGCCGCCACTAGCAATCAGTGGAACTTTAGATACGGCTCGTACCGCGGTAATCATTCCGATGTCATATCCAGCGCGAGTGCCGTCGGCATCCATTGAATTTAGCAATATCTCTCCTGCACCAAGTGCGCATGCCTTTTCAACCCAAGCTAGTGCATCAAGGCCTGCGCTCTGTCGCCCACCATGTGTTGTAACTTCAAAACCAGATTCAGTGCGGGCGCGACGTGCATCTACTGAGATAACTAAAACCTGCGAACCAAAACGATCGGCAATTTCTGCAATCAGTTCAGGTCGGGCAATTGCTGAAGTATTAATTGAAACCTTATCTGCACCAGCGCGCAGTAAGCGATCCACATCTGCCACGCTGCGAATTCCGCCACCAACGGTCAGTGGGATAAATACCTGCTCGGCAGTTTTACGCACCACATCCAAAGTTGTTTCACGATCTGAACTACTGGCGGAAATATCCAAAAATGTTAACTCGTCTGCGCCTTCTAGGTTATATAAGTTAGCCATTTCCACTGGATCACCAGCATCAACCAAATCTGTAAAGTTGACGCCTTTGACAACACGGCCATCTGTTACATCCAAGCAAGGAACGATGCGGATTGAAAGCCCCATTTATTTAACGCCTTTAGTAATCGCTAAGGCTTCCTGCAAAGTGAATGCTCCTGCATATAACGCCTTGCCAACAATCGCGCCTTCAACGCCAATTTCATGTAAAGCCGAGAGCGCTGAAATATCGGCAAGGGATGAAATTCCGCCACTTGCGACAACTGGCTTACTTGTTGCGCTACAAACTTCGCGCAGTAATTCCAAATTTGGGCCTTGTAAAGTTCCATCCTTGGTTACATCGGTTACGACGTAACGTGCGCAGCCATCACTTTCTAACCGCGCTAGCGTTTCAAATAGATCTCCACCTTCTTTTGTCCATCCGCGTGCGGCAAGTACATGACCGCGTACATCTAGACCAACAGCAATTCGATCACCGTGTTCTGCAATTACCCGAGCCGTCCATTCCGGATTTTCCAAAGCCGCTGTACCGAGGTTTATACGACTACAACCTGTGGCCAATGCGCGCTTTAGCGATTGATCATCACGAATACCACCAGAGAGCTCGACCTTTATATCTAAACGTCCAACAACTTCGGCAAGAATTGCGCTGTTATCTCCCCGCCCGAAAGCCGCATCTAGATCTACTAGGTGCAGCCATTGCGCACCCGCTGCTTGAAACTCGAGCGCCACTTCTAGTGGCTGACCGTAAATACTCTCGCGCGCTAATTCTCCCTGAACCAGTCTTACGGCACGACCATCTTTTACATCTACCGCTGGAAGCAGTTCTAAATAATTAACTTCGCTCATAACAACCCCACCCAGTTCTTAATTAATTGCAGCCCAGCATCGCCAGATTTTTCAGGGTGGAACTGCGTGGCGCAAATTGCACCATCTTCTACTGCGCTAAGAAATTTTTCACCGTGAGTTGTCCATGCTTGCGCAGAACCGATGCTGGCTTTAGCAGCATAAGAATGGACAAAGTAAAAAGATTGATCTGCAATACCGTCAAAGAGCGTCGATTGCCCAGTAATTTCAACGCTATTCCAACCCATATGCGGCAAGATCGGCGCAACTAACTTTGTGATGCTCTCTTGCCAAATGCCAACGCCTTTATGTAATCCGTCATTTGCATGTTCATCACCATCGCGAAAGAGAATTTGCATACCAACGCAAATACCAAGTGTGGGACGTTTGGCAGCAACGCGTGCACGGACAATTTCATCTCCCCCGATAGCAACTAACCCACGCATGCAGGCAGCAAATGCTCCGACGCCTGGAACGACAAGTCCTGCCGCGTTCAAAGCTGTATCTCGATCGGATGTAACTACAACTTCAGATCCACTTCGTTCAAAGGCGCGTTGCGCCGAACGTAAATTGCCTGACCCGTAGTCAAGGATTGCAATCACTATTAGAGCGACCCTTTTGTGGAAGGAACTCCTGCGATTCCGCCATCGAGTGAGACAGCGTCGCGAAGTGCGCGAGCAACTGCTTTAAATTGTGCTTCAAATACGTGGTGCGCATTGCGACCTTCGAGAACACGAATATGAAGTGCGATGCGTGCTTCAGCAACAATTGACTCCCAAATGTGCTTGCCAAGTGTTGTATCAAAAGTTCCGATCAACTCCACGATTTCAGGTTGGCGGTGTACTAGGTACGGACGCCCGGATAGATCTACCGCGGCCTGAACTAGAACTTCATCAAGTGGAACCATGGCATCGCCAAAGCGTCGAATACCAACTTTGTCACCAAGTGCTTCGCGAAGAGCTTGCCCAAATGCGAGCGAAGTATCTTCAACGGTGTGGTGTGAATCCACATCCACATCGCCAGTTGTCTTTACCGTCAGATTAAAACCTGAGTGCTTTCCAAGCTGCGAGAGCATATGGTCGAAGAAAGGAACGCCGGTATCAACTGAGATTGCGCCTTCTCCATCTAAATTCAATTCAACGATGACGTGTGACTCTTTAGTCTTTCGTTCTACGCGAGCTGTTCTCATTGGCTTTCTCCATTCAAGATTTCCTGCAGGGCGGCGATAAATTTTTTATTCTCGGCCTCATTGCCAATGGTCATACGTAAGTGAGCTAATAATCCCACATCTCTAATGAGAACGCCGCGATCTAGTAATTTGCGCCAAAGTTCGGCTGGTTCTTGGCTAAATCCGCTAAATAGGATGAAGTTGGCTTGGCTGGGAATTACCTGCAACCCCATTTCTTCTAATTGTTTTACTACGATTTTTCGCGAGGCAATTAGCGATGAAACGGTACCCAATAATTCTTCCTGAAAATCTAAAGCAACTTCAGCTGCTGCCTGTGTTAGCGCGCTCAAATGATACGGAAGGCGTACTAAAAACATTGCAGAAACTATCTCTGGATCAGCGACTAAATATCCTAGGCGTGCACCTGCAAAGGCAAATGCTTTACTCATTGTGCGAATCACAATCAGATTAGGATATTTGGCTATTAAAGTAATTGCAGACGGTAAGTCAGAGAACTCGGCGTAAGCCTCGTCAACAATTAGCAAACCATTTATCTTTGCTGCTGCATCTGCCAGCTTTGAGATTTCATCCAAAGTAACCGTTGTTCCGGTTGGGTTATTAGGAGTAGTGATAAAGGTCAAAGACGGTTTTACATCCGCAATTTCCTGCAACGCTTTCTCGGTATCAAGTGAGAAATCTGCACGGCGTCCGCCATCGCGCCAATTAACACCGGTTACCTTTGCGATTAAAGGGTGCATGGAATAAGACGGCGTAAAGCCAAGTGCGGGACGATCACCAAATGCCATAAAGAGCGATTGGATTATTTCGTTGCTGCCATTTGCGGCCCAAACTTGATCAAAATTAATGGAAGTACCAGAAAGGTTGTTAATAAAATTGGCAAGTGCCTTACGAAGTACAACGGCATCACGATCTGGATACCTATTTAAATTAAGTGCTACTTGGTGGGCGCGATCTGCGATTGCTTGCGCCAACGCCGGCGATGGGGCATATGGATTTTCATTTGTGTTTAAAGTCGCCTCAGCTGGTACCTGTGGAGCACCGTATGGAGAAAGTGGCTGTAAATCTTGGCGCAGCGGCAACCAAGTTGGCCATTTTTTACCGCTCATAAATTCTCCAAACGCGCAGACATAGCTTCACCGTGCGCTGGAAGATCTTCTGAATTCGCCAAGGTTATTACCGTAGGAACCAAATCGATAAAAGCTTCCTTGGAATATTCAATGTAGTGAATGCCACGTAAGAAAGTTTGTACTGAAAGGCCACTGCTGTGGCAAGCACATCCCCCCGTAGGTAATACGTGATTTGACCCTGCTGAATAATCTCCGAGTGATACGGGCGAGAACCTGCCTATAAAGACGGCACCGGCGTTACGGATCTTTAACGCAACTTGTGCTGAATTCAAAGTTTGAATTTCTAGATGTTCTGCTGCATAAGCGTTAACAACGTCTAGCCCTTGTGCAATCGAATCAACGATTACTATCGCAGATTGGATACCAGAAAGAGCTTCACGGATACGGTCACTGTGCTTGGTCGCCGCGACTCGAATTTCTAACTCTTTGACAACTTCTTTCGCCAAGGTAACTGAGGTGGTGACTAACACGGCTGCGGCGATTACATCGTGCTCGGCTTGGCTTATTAAATCTGTTGCTACATCGGATGCGATTGCGCTTTCATCTGCCAAGATCGCGATTTCTGTTGGACCGGCTTCTGAATCAATTCCGATCACACCGCGCAGCGCGCGTTTGGCTGCAGCAACATAGATATTTCCAGGACCGGTTACCAGATCGCATTTCTCTGAAAGCCCTTCCATCCCGTAAGCAAAGAGCGCAATCGCTTGGGCACCGCCAATTGCGTAGACCTCAGTGATTCCAAGTAGCGCGCACGCTGCCAAAATTGTTGGGTGTGGCAAGCCACCAAATTCTTTCTGCGGTGGTGAGGCAACCGCGATACTCGAAACTTTAGCAATTTGGGCAGGAATCACATTCATTAAAACGCTACTTGGATAAACCGCACGACCACCAGGAACATATAGACCAACGCGATCGACCGGAATCCAGCGTTCCGTAACGCTTCCACCGTCTACGACCTTGGTGCTCTTATCGTTACGTTTTTGATCTTCATGAACTTTGCGAATGCGAGAAATAGAAAGTTCTAAGGCAGCGCGCACTGCAGGATCGAGATTAATCAGCGCCTGATCTAATTCGCGTTGAGTTACACGGATGGCAGCAGGTTTTACTCCATCAAATTCCTCGGCAAGCTTGAGCAGCTCGGCCTCATCACCGTTCTTAACGCGTTCCAAAATTGGTTCGATCACGCGCATCGCCGTTGCGATATCTAAAACGGCACGTGGGATAGCGCGCTGATAACCCGCCTTAGTTAAGGCTTGGCCACGTAAATCGAGCGTGCGAATCATGAGGCAAGTCTAACGGCAAGGAAATTACTGTGCGCCGAATTAAAAATTAGAGCCTTAAATACGAACCAGACAATCTGGCCCAAGAATTGATTTTAGATCAGCGCTCAAACTAGGCGATGCTGTGACCAGCGCATCAATTTTCATTGTTGTGAAGACGCCTTGGTCATCGATCTGCATATGAACTTCGCGCTTTCCGGGATGCGAACGCAAGATCTCCTTCATGCGATCGACTATTGGCGGCGTGCATTGAGAAATAGGAAGAGATATCAAGAGTGGACCAACTGGACCGGTCGAAATGTCGAGCGCTTTCATTTCAAGTGCTGTAAAACGTACTACCTCATCGCGACGTTCAAAGCGTCCACGTACTGTCACGACCCGATCTTCGATCAGGGTTAGCGCATATTGGTTGTAAACATTTGAGAAGAAGAGAACTTCGACTGCACCTTCTAAATCTTCCAGACTAACGATCGCCCAAGATGATCCTTGTCGTGAAACCTTACGTTGCACTCCGGTGATTAAGCCACCCAAGGTAACGAAACCATCAGGAGTACTTTCATCGGCAAGTAATGAACTGATCGACATATCTGTATTCGAAC
>WLQO01000110.1 GCA_009698295.1 Actinomycetota bacterium
ATGGTTACTAAGGTTGCCGACGTTGACGCTAGCAAAGTTCCAGCGCTAGAAGAGTTAGATACTCCAAATACTCCGACCATCGACTCACTCGTTGCCGTACTGAATGAAAAATTTGGGGGCGGTTTCACAGGCGCATCAACTTTAAAGAATGTTATGTTGATGGCAGATAACAAAGCAATCTCAGTTCTTGTTCCGGGCGATCGTGAAGTCGATCTAAAACGTTTGCAAGCAGGCTTGCCTGGTGTAGAAGATCTGCGAACATTTGAAGAAGCAGATTTTGCCAAGTTCCCGAATTTGGTTAAGGGATATATCGGTCCACAAGATGCTGCAAAATCTGGAATAACTGTTTATGCAGATCCAAGAGTTGCACCGGGTACTTCTTGGGTAACTGGAGCCAATAAGAAAGATCGTCATGCGCGCAACGTCGTTAATGGCAGAGATTTCACGCCCTTTGCCTACGTTGAAGCTGCTGAAATTCGCGAAGGTGATTCTTGCCCTGAATGTGCAACTGAAGTTGTAATCGATCGCGCCATCGAAATCGGTCATATCTTCCAACTGGGTCGCAAATATGCTGACGCACTCGGTTTAACTGTGCTTGATCAAAATGGTAAATCACAAGTTGTGACAATGGGTTCTTACGGAATCGGCGTATCTCGCGCAGTCGCTGCTATCGCCGAACAAAGTTATGACGAGATTGGATTATCTTGGCCGCTGGAAGTTGCACCGGCAAAGGTTCATATAGTTGCCACAGGTAAAGATGATCTTCCCTTTGATACCGCACTTGATATCGGAAGTAAATTAGAAGCTGCCGGTATTTCAGTGATGTTAGATGATCGCCGCGATCCCAGCGCTGGAGTTAAATTTAAGGATGCTGAGTTAATCGGTATTCCAGTAATCATGGTCGTTGGAAAGTCACTTGCCGAAGGTAAAGTTGAACTGCGTAACCGCAAAACTGGTGATAAGACTGAGGTAGCCCTGGCAGATGCAGTCAATGCCGTTAAAACTTTGATTGCAAACCTGTCTTAAAGTGTTCGCCGACTTAACTCTTTACACGCTTATCTTTCTTGCCATCGCAGCTTTTGCTGCTGGGCTAATTGATGCCATTGCAGGCGGTGGGGGATTGATTCAACTTCCAGCTTTAATGATCGGGCTAGCAAAATCTGAGACGGTAGTCATTCTTGGTACCAACAAGGTTCCTTCTATCTTTGGCACGTCTGCATCAGCGTTGATGTATCGCCGCAACATTAAAACCGATACCAAATTGTTGGCGACCATGGCGCTACCGGCTTTTATTGGATCAATGGGTGGGGCATCCCTTGCATCACACATACCTACCGAAATACTTAAGCCGATTGTTGTCTCATTACTGATCGCAGTACTTATATACACATGGAAGCGACCACAACTTGGGCAGATTGAATTACTTCGCCACAGCGAAAGCCTGCGTTTAAAGATCGCAGCATGCGCTGCTCTTGTAATCGGTTTTTATGACGGGCTGATTGGACCCGGAACAGGCTCCTTCTTAGTCCTAACGCTGGTTGCAATCCTTGGTTTCGCATTCCTTACAGCTTCAGCGATCGCCAAAGTAGTAAATGTCGCGACAAATCTCGGCGCAATAGTTATCTTCGGCGCAAATGGAGAGATTATTTGGAAGATCGGCCTAACTTTAGCGATTGCCAATATTGCCGGTGGATTAATCGGCGCCCAAATCGCCTTGCGAGGCGGTTCAAATCTGGTTCGAAAAGTCTTTATGGGGGTGACGCTAGCGCTGATCGTGAAGGTAGCTATCGATACCTACACATCATTTAATTAATGTTAAACTAAAGACCTGTAAAACAACTTAATAACAATTTAATATCTAAGGAGCACCAAGTGTCACTGACGCAATCAATATCTGATTTGATCTCACCGGCTGTAACTGAAGCTGGTTTCTTTCTTGAAGAAGTTCAGATCGCAACTCCAGGTAGCCATCGCATAATTACTTGTGTAGTAGATGGACCAACACCGCTAAATCTTGATCAAGTAACTGTGGCCTCACGATTGATTTCTGAACTTTTAGATACAGCAGAATTTATGGGAGAGACCCCCTTCACCTTAGAAGTCACATCTCCTGGCGTTGATCGCCCGCTAACTCAACCTCGACATTGGACAAAGAATTTAACTCGCTTAATTAAAGTTACGCTAAATGATGGCGCAACTATCACAGGACGCTTAACAGAATTTAATGAAAGTGATGCCACATTAGTTGAGAATATTAAAGGTCGCATAAAGGAACACATGGTGGCATTTGCAGATATTAAGCGCGCCGTTGTGGAGATTGAATTTAATCGCAAAGATGCCAGCGATGAATAAATCACAAGTTGATGTCGAAGCGCTAATTGCCCTTGCCACCCATAAAGAAATTCCGCTGGAACAGTTAATTACTGAGATCGAGGCTGGAGTTCTTGAGGCTTACTATCAAACGCTTGAGCCAAAGCGACAAGCACGTGCCACGATTGATCGCGAAACTGGCGAAATTTCTATCTTGGTTCCTACCTTTAATGAGATCGGCGAACGTATCGCCGAAGATCGCGATGAACCAGAAGGCTTTGCCCGCACCGTGACTTCTACGGTTCGCCAAGTCATTAAATTAAAGATGCGCGCGACAAATGATGCGGAAATTGTTGGAGAATTTAGCGCTTCCGTTGGTGATGTCATCTCTGGCATCGTGCAACAGGGACGTGATCCAAAGATGATTAACGTGAACTTGGGCCGCGTAGAAGGACGTATTCCTCCGCAAGAGCAAGTACCAGGTGAAATTTATCAACATGGTGATCGTATTAAATGTTTTGTAGTTGAAGTAAAACAGGGCATGAAGGGCCCAGAAATTATGCTTTCACGTAGCCACCCGGCACTTGTTAAACAATTATTTGAGCTAGAAGTCCCGGAAATCAAAGATCGCATCGTAGAAATTATGGAAGTGGCACGGGAAGCCGGTCATCGCACCAAGATCGCAGTTCGTTCGCATCGCGCGGGAGTATCTGCAAAGGGATCTTTAATTGGACCGTTGGGCGCACGATCACGTGCGGTAATGGATGAGTTGCATGGCGAGAAGATCGATATCGTTGATTGGTCAGAAGATCCCGTTGAATTCGTTGCGCAAGCGTTAGCTCCTGCAAAGGTATCTAAAGTCGAGATTGTTGATTTAGCGATGCGTTCTGCAAAAGTGACTGTGCCGGATTATCAACTCTCACTTGCAATCGGCAAAGATGGACAGAATGCACGTCTTGCTGCGCGGTTGACTGGATGGCGTATAGATATCCATCCTGACACCCCGACGACCTCGTAATTACCCGTGTATTTAGGTTAATTGGCGCGAATTCGCTATCCTTTAGCCTTAGTTGATGGTGAAAGAAGCGACTGTAATGCGATTAAGTATCAAGCCGATACGAACCTGCATCGTCTGTCGTAAATCGGAAACACCTTCACAGCTACTTCGAGTCAATTGCATCAATGGGGTAATAACTCCAACGAAAGGCAGAAAGTCTCAAGGTAGGGGAGCGTGGCTACACATTCAGTGTGGATACGTTGCAATAGAACGGAAAGCATTTAAATGGGCTTTTAAGCTCGATGAGATGCCGGATGTAACTCAATTCAAAAAGTTCTTATCGGAACTTTTAACAGATTAAAAAGTTCTACAAAGAACTTTTCATAGGGATGGATGCGAAAGATATGAAACTCAAATGAGCTCGTTCAGATTATGAGGTCGTACAACTAAGGCTCGCATCCCTAGATAAATATCTAGAATAAAGATTGCGGGCCAAGA
>WLQO01000111.1 GCA_009698295.1 Actinomycetota bacterium
AACTATCGCTGCTGCTGGTTCACATGCGTGCGTGCTCCACTGGATTCGCAACGATGGCGCTGTTCGAAATGGTGAATTACTGCTTCTCGATGCTGGCGTAGAAATGGATTCTTATTACACCGCAGATATCACTCGCACCTTGCCGGTAAATGGAAAATTCACACCGGCACAGCGCGCTTTATATATGTTGGTTTATGAAGCACAGCTTGCGGGATTTGCTGCAGTAAAACCGGGAGTTAAATTCTTAGAGATTAACCGCGCTGCTCAACGTGTTCTTGCCCAAGGATTGGCAGATATGGGCGTTTTAACAGTAAGCGCTGAAGAATCAATGAAGCCTGAAGTCGGCTTACACCGCCGTTGGACTCTGCATGGAGTTAGCCATCATTTAGGTCTTGATGTGCACGATTGCGAACATGCCCGCCAAGATATGTATCGCGAAGGAATTCTGCAAGAAGGAATGGTTTTAACTGTAGAACCAGGACTTTATATTCAGCCCGACGATGAACTATTCGCGCCGGAATACCGTGGAATCGGAATCCGTATCGAAGATGATGTTGTGGTTACCGCAGATGGATGTCGCAACTTAAGCGAAAATATTCCGCGCCATCCTGATGCAATCGAAGCTTGGATGGCTTCTATACTCGGTTAGAGTTTTAACTTCTCAACTTTTTGACCTGTAGCTTTAGCGATCAAATCAAAGTCTTTATCATTATGAAGCACGGTCAATCCACATAGTTGAGCAGTTGCTGCAATAAGTAGATCTGGAATAGATGGGGCGCGGTGATGCCCGCGTTTTGCCAATTGGCGAAGAGTTTGCCAAGCAAGTTCTTCTATTGCTGGAGTCACGCCTTCGATCGGCATTTTTGCTAACGGCGGAGATGTAAATGCGAGTTCTAAATCCTTTGAAGACCGGGCCGAGTATCCGACTTCCAAACGTGTCATGGTTGATAAATGCACAGATCCTGCATTGATCCGTTCTGCCCAAAGTTTTCGCTGCGAAGATTCCGGAAGGCGTGCGAGTGCAGATTTATCGATGAGCCAGCCTTCTAGCTCCACGCGCCACGCATTACTTCAGGATCACCAAGATCTGGCAGGAGTTTTACAAGCGCTGCGAGATGTTGTTCGGTAACTGACTCAGATGAGATTGCAATTTCTCGAGTAATCGTGCGACGGACTAATTCAACTCGTGAGATGCCGAGTGTTTTAGCTTTGGCGTCGAGGGCGATAACGAGTTCAGGTGCTAAATCGCGAATAAGTAGATCTGCCATGCGTAGCCTCCTAAGTGATATCTGATGATATCACACGATATCAAGAGGCTATTTGAAGGCCGATCCACGCGGCAATAAGGCCGAGTACCAGAGATGCGCTGAGGTTTAACATAACTTCCTTATATCGCTTAAGTTCAAATCCTAAGTAAATATCGAGCATAAAGGTTGACCAGGTTGTAAATGCTCCGGCAAATCCAACTGCAACAAGATCATGCACTTGCTCCGTCTTGGTAAAAGTTAAACCGATAATGAACGAACCAAGTACGTTTACTAAGAAGATTCCATAAGGTTTATCGGTGAACTTTCGTATGTACTGATCAATTGCAAAGCGTGCTGGCGCTCCAATTGCAGCACCTAAAATCACATAAAAGGTATTCATTTGCGCACCGGAATCAACTTGCGGCTAAGTGGCAATACAAGCAAAACAATTATCAAACTTAAGAAAACATTTTCTGCCAAGAAGAGAGCACCACCGGAAATAGGTTCAACTACCTGAACTGTTACCGCTGAAAAAGTTGTCATACCTGCACAGAAACCCGGAAGCAACAAGTGGCGAAGTTCAGTAACGCCACGACGCTCCATCAAAACTAAAAGCGCACTTGCTAGCGCAACGCCAATTAGATTCGCAGCAAGTGTTCCGGTGCGGTCATCGGGAATTACGACTGATAAAGCAAAGCGAACTAAAGTTCCTGCTACACCGCCTACGGCAACAAGTAGCAGTGACTTCATATTTAGCTACGCTTTTCTCTCTTTAACAACCCAGCAAACATGCGAGCTGGATCGTATTTAATATCAACCACTCGCTCTTTCATCGGGATGATTGCATTGTCAGTGATCTTGATGTGCTCAGGGCAAACTTCAGTACAGCACTTTGTGATGTTACACATTCCGAGGCCATGCTCTTCTTGTGCGGTGCGCTTGCGATTCTTTAAGATATCAAGCGGGTGCATATCAAGTTCTGCGATACGGATAAAGAAGCGTGGACCTGCGAAAGATTTCTTATTCTCTTCGTGATCGCGGATAACGTGGCAAGTGTCCTGACATAAGAAACACTCAATACATTTGCGGAACTCTTGCGAGCGCTCAACGTCAACCTGCTGCATGCGCGCCTCACCTGGCTTTAAATCCTTCGGTGGTTCGTATGCTGGGATCTCCATCGCTTTCTTGTAGTTAAAAGAGACATCAGTAACGAGATCTTTAATAACCGGAAATGCGCGAAGTGGCGTGACTGTAATTGTTTCGCCTTCTTCAAATGAGGCAACTTGGGTCATGCATGCCAAGCGTGGCTTGCCGTTGATCTCCATTGAACAAGATCCGCACTTGCCGGCCTTACAGTTCCAGCGAACCGCTAAGTCGCCCATTTGGGTTGCTTGTACGCGGTGAATTACATCGAGGACAACTTCGCCTTCATTTACATCTACCTGTACATCTTTAAGGCCACCATCAGTTGCGTCGCCTCGCCAAATGCGAAGATTTAATTTGCGTGCCATTAGTTGGAACCGCCTTTCGCAATTTCTTCAGGTGTCATGTACTTCTTAAGTTCATCAACTTCAAAGAGATCA
Source organism: Actinomycetota bacterium (assembly GCA_009698295.1). GTDB lineage: Bacteria > Actinomycetota > Actinomycetes > Nanopelagicales > Nanopelagicaceae > Planktophila. Next base: position 2,831 of record WLQO01000111.1, read on the forward strand.
AAGAGCTCTTTCGGCATAAATGGCAGCGCTTGTTTGCGTACAGATACTTGATTGCCATCAAAAGATGCGATGTGATTGAACTGACGCCACCCCGAATTCATTCCAGGGAAATCATCACGAGTATGCCCGCCACGAGATTCTTCGCGGCCAATTGCAGATTTCGCAGTGCTTTCTGCAACCAACAACATATTGTCGAGATCAAATGCTAAGTGGAAGCCAGGGTTGAATTTGCGTCCGCCAGATACCGCAACATTGGCGCTGCGCTTTCTGATTTCGGCGATCTTTGCAATTGCTTCCTGCAATTCGCTTCCGGTGCGGATAATTCCGACCAAGTTATGAGTTATTTCTTGCAGCTCTGCGTGGAGTGAGTAAGAATTTTCGCCACCTGTTCGCGCAAATGGCGCTTCAATGCGTGCCGCTGCTGCTGCAACAGTTGCTTCTGACACTGATGCGGTGCTGTTCTGCTTAACGTAAGCGGCAGCGCCCATTCCGGCACGTCGACCAAAGACCAAGAGATCAGAAAGTGAATTACCGCCCAAGCGATTTGAACCATGCATTCCACCAGCAACTTCACCAGCGGCAAATAAACCTGGAACTCCTACAGCGGCTGCGGTATCAGGCTCTACTTCAACGCCACCCATTACATAGTGACAAGTTGGGCCGACTTCCATCGCCTCTTTTGTAATATCAACGCCGGCTAGCTCGTAGAACTGGTGCCACATAGATGGCAGACGCTTCTTTATAATTTCCGCCGAAATGCGCTTTGAAACATCTAGGAATACACCACCGTGTTCAGTGCCGCGACCGGCTTTAACTTCAGAATTAATCGCGCGCGCTACTTCATCTCGCGGCAACAACTCAGGTGGACGGCGATTGTTATCTTGATCCTCATACCAACGGTCGGCTTCTGCTTCATTATCTGCGTACTTATCTTTAAATACATCTGGGATGTACT
>WLQO01000112.1 GCA_009698295.1 Actinomycetota bacterium
AAACAGGCCGAGCGCGAAGGAGCCGAAGTTCTGATCTGTACTGGTGACCGTGACAGTTTTCAATTAGTCACCGATAAGACCACCGTGCTTTACCCAAAGCGCGGTGTATCTGAAATGGCGCGTATGACGCCAGCGGCAGTGCAAGAGAAATATGGAATGTCGCCAGATCAGTATCCCGACTTTGCGGCGCTGCGCGGTGATCCAAGCGATAACTTGCCCTCGGTTCCGGGAGTTGGAGAAAAGACTGCCGCTAAATGGGTTGTGGAATATGGATCCCTCAAAGAGTTAATCGAAAATGTTGACAAGCTCGGTGGAAAAGTTGGGCAAGCACTGCGCGATAACCTCGATGATGTAATTCGAAATCGTGAACTTACTCAATTGGTTCACGATGCGCCCATTGAATACCAAATCGATGCACTGTCCTGGGCTGGTGTTGTTGAGGCAGATTTGACGAAGTTATTTGAAGAACTTGAATTTAGAACGCTAAAGGATCGCCTCAAGCCAATTCTCAACCCAGATTCGGTTGTGAAGAAGCAAGAGACTGCAGACGAATTTATGCTCTTTGCACCAGTAATCGAAGGTGGAACGTTAACGCCAGCCGAAGTGGATTCGCGTATCGCACAACATAAAGGTGAGATTTCAATTGCCTTTGAATTGCGCGAAGAGAAATTACATCGCTATGCCATCGCTTTCTCACCTACGGATGTTCATTTAATTCATTCTTCACAAATGGGGGAGTGGGCGCAAGATTTAAAAGTTGCAAAGATCGCCCACGATGCAAAATCACTAGCCCGTGAGAATTTATTTGATGGAGTCATCTTTGATACCGCTTTAGCGGCCTACCTAGTAAATCCGGGAGTTCGGGCACAGAATTTAAGTGACCTACTGGAGCGCTGGGGTGATGGCGCATCGGTGGATTTATCGAGCCCAGAACAAGAATTGTTAACCAGTGCAGCGGTCCTCTTCACGCTGCGCAAATCTTTAGAGACGGAAATGCGCGACCGTGGTGTTCTGTCGCTATTTTCTGATCTAGAACTGCCGATAGCGCAGCTTTTGGCGGTGATGGAGAATCGCGGAATCGCAGTTGACCGTAAAGAGCTGGAAAAGTTAGCAACGTTCTTTGATGGTGAAGTAGCTCGTGAGACTAAAGCAGCGCACTTGGCTGCCGGCCACGAATTCAACGTCGCATCTCCCAAGCAACTGCAGGTAGTTCTCTTTGAAGAGCTAAACCTTCCCAAAACGAAGAAGATTAAAACTGGATTTACAACCGATGCCGAAGCGCTCAACTGGCTCTTTGAAAAGACCAAGCACCCGCTTTTGGAATCACTTTTGCGAATTCGCGAAACTAAAAAACTCGGGACCACAGTAGAAGGTTTAATCGCAGAAATAGGTTCTGATGGGCGAATTCGTACCCACTTTGCACAGACCGTTGCGGCAACCGGTCGCTTATCTTCAGTTGGTCCTAACTTACAAAATATTCCTGTGCGCACTGAAGAAGGGCGTAGCATCCGCAACGCATTTATCGCCGGGGCCGGTTTTGAATCTCTCTTGACGGCAGATTACAGCCAGATCGAAATGCGGATTATGGCTCACTTATCAAATGATGCTGGCCTGCTCGCCGCTTTTGAAACTGGTGAAGATTTACATGCCACCGTTGCGGCACTTGTATTTGGAGTAAAAGCAGTTGATGTTGATCCTGAAATGCGCCGCCAAATAAAGGCGATGTCTTATGGATTGGCCTATGGCCTGAGCGCTTATGGACTTGCTGCACAGTTGGATCTGTCGCCACCTGCAGCGCAAGATTTAATGGATAAGTACTTCTTGCGCTTTGGAGGTATTCGCGATTACTTAAATAGCGTAGTGGTTGAAGCGCGCAAAGTGGGTTACACCGAAACGGTTATGGGGCGCCGTCGATACCTGCCAGATTTGATGCATGACAATCGCCAACGCCGTGAAATCGCTGAAAGAATGGCGCTCAATGCACCAATACAAGGTTCTGCCGCTGACATTATTAAACAAGCAATGCTCAATGTGCAAAGGGCGCTTATCGAAGATAAGTTGCAATCTCGCTTACTGCTGCAGGTACATGATGAATTGATCCTGGAAGTATTTGCAGGAGAAGAAAAGCAACTCACTACTTTGGTGCGACGCGAAATGGCCGCGGCCTACCCGTTAAAAGCGCCTTTAGATGTCAGCGTAGGAATCGGCAGAAGTTGGAACGAAGCAGCGCATTAAAAGGATTTGCTGCTTGATCAGCTAGTAGTCGGTGAGTTATCTGACATAGCCGCTAAATCTTCTTCCTCAGTGGGAATTCGATTAGCTGCCGCTAGCCTCTTACGTCCAACGGTCAAAATAGTAAATCCGCATACGATTGCGATAGATGTAATTGACATTGCTAAATGTGGAGAAAATGTATCCGCTATCCAACCACCGACGGCAGCGCCAATAGACATCAGCGTTCCTTCAACGGTCCAGATAAAAGCCATGATTCCTACAGCAGATCCTTTTGGCCGTACTGCTTCTAAAACTTCCCAGTAGAAGACTTGAATAATTCCGCCGATTAAACCGAGAAAAGCTCCGGCTATTGCCATTGATAACCCAGGATGGGTGAAGAGAATTGGAATCGAGATAAATATCCAAATAAAATATGTAATACGCAGAGCTTTCAACGCAGAAACTTTCTTGGAAACCAGTCCACCGATCAATCCACCCGCGATATTGGCAACTCCCATTGCCGCAAATATCCAAGCTGTTCTATGCGGAACTCCATCTAACGTTGCAAAAGCGGGGACCGCAACGTCAAAGATGCCCCAGCCGAAACCTATAAAGCATCCTTCAATCATCAGTAACTGAATCGCTTTATGTTTCCAGATCGCTCCTTGTCCTGGCTCCTTCTTCTCAGGCTTCCAATTACGTGAAACTTTCGTAATCGCTAGCGATCCTCCGCCAATAGCGATCAACAGAGCAGCCAGATTTAGCGCACTTCCGGGATGTGAAGAAAGGGCTAACGATGTGGCAATTACTGGACCAATTACACCTGCTGTGCTTTGAACTGAAGTATCAACGGCATAAGCAGTTCGTAAATAGTTTTGGGGGACCGTTATCTTCCAGAGCGGCCGCACCGACAAATTGATTGGTGGAGCGGTAATTCCCAATAAGAGCGCAGCGATTAAAATTGCATTTTTATCTTGCATGGTGTTTAAAACCAATAGCATTATTGCGTAACCCGGCACAAAGATTCGCAGCGGCCATTTCTGTCCATATCGATCCATCAGAGATCCACGGATCCACGCAGTAAGCGCTCCAGCTACAGAGTTAATACCAATCGCTAATCCAGCAACCGCAACTGAACCAGTTGTTTGTTGCGTTTTAAAAAATATGGATAACCCAACCATTCCATATGCGATACGGGCGGGAAAAGTCGCGAAAACCAGCACCCATACATTTGGGAATGCGAAGAGTTCTCGGTAGCGCTTCATTTGCAGTTAGTTTACGCCTGAGAACTAGGCGGATTTGCCCTATTACACGCTAAAACCGTACGCTTACGCCCGTTCACCAGAATGGTTCTGGAGTCCTATTACTTTCTATCCCTACGGAGCAACTTGAGCACATCATCACCAGTCGTAGCAGTAAACGACATCGGATCGGCCGCAGATTTTCTTGCAGCAATCGAAGGCACAATCAGAAATTTCAATGACGGAGACCTCGTCGAAGGAACCGTTGTACAAGTAGATCGCGAAGAAGTACTTC
>WLQO01000113.1 GCA_009698295.1 Actinomycetota bacterium
TGTCACTTAACTTTGAATACCGTCGAATTGCAGAGAATTGCTGGCCTGCCTGAAGATGAGCTAGTACGTTGCGAAGAATGTCGGTGCATATTGGTGCGTGGGTTATAAATGGCACGCCACTTTAAGTTAACAGCCGACGGAGGCTCTCGTGGAAATCCAGGACCTGCTGGTTACGGCGCAGTCGTCACCGAAAGCGGCAAGATCGTTGCTGAACTCTTTGATGTAATCGGAATCGCAACAAATAACGTCGCTGAATACAGCGGGCTTCTTGCCGGCCTGAGTCACATACACAAGCTGGATGCAGCAGCGACTATTGAAGTTACAATGGATTCCAAATTAGTTGTTGAACAGATGTCTGGACGCTGGCAGATAAAGCATGCTGATATGCGAGATTTAGCGAAACAATGTCGCGCTGCTCACGATCCTTCACTAATTACTTACTCATGGATCCCACGCGATGAAAATTCACATGCCGATCGTTTAGCAAATAAAGCACTTGATGGTGGATCTGCCCACAAGCCCGAGCCGCAGATTCAGCAGAATTATTTATCAGAACGCCTGCGCAGCGAAGAAGTTCCGACGATGATTTATATGGTCCGCCACGGCGAAACAGTCTTGACGCCTTTGCGTAAGTTTTCCGGGACTGGACCATTAGACCCAGAATTAACTGAGAAAGGTTTATCTCAAGCAGCTGCTGTTGCTAGTGCAATTGCCAAGTTAAAGCCAGAAGTTCTGATTGCATCGCCTTTAATGCGCACCAAACAAACGGCGCAAGCAATTGCAGAATCCACAGGTCTGGAAATTGCCTTTGATGAGATTTGGTATGAACTCTCATTCGGAAACTGGGATGGACTCTCATTTGAAGAAGTAAAAGAGAATTTTCCTGATGATTACCAAGGTTGGCTCAATTCGACGTCATACGCACCTGCTGGGGGAGAGTCATACGACGAAGCAGGTGTCCGCGTGGAAGAAGCGCTGGAAAAAGTTGCTGCGCTTTACCCCGGTCAGCGCGTCGTTGTCGTAACTCACAATGGAGTCATTAAATTAGCGGCACAAATAGTGACAGGTGCGCCAACCGAGGCCGTCTTTCATATCGATGCCGCTCCTTGTTCCATTACTTCAATTTCAATTTGGCCATCAGATGGTCTGCGCGCACTGCGCAGCCTTAACGAGACAGGACACTTTCGCCCTTGATTTCAACTAATGAATGGGTCTTTACAATCGCTTTCCTGGCTGCGGTTATCGTCTTTGACTTGACCCTTGCCATCATTCGCCGCAATAAGGAGACTTCATTTCTTGAGGCGCTCTCTTGGACTGCTTTGTATATTGGCGCAGCCATTGGTTTCGGAATCTTTATGCCACATTGGACTAGCGGTGAGATGCAGAAAGAATTCTTCGCTGGCTGGCTAACCGAGTATGCGCTATCTGTAGACAATATCTTTGTATTTATCATTCTTCTCGCTAGCTTGAAAGTAAAGAAAGAGTCACAACAGCTAGTTCTGTTGCTGGGTATTCTCTTAACGATTGCAATTCGTGGACTATTGATTCCAATAGGTGCAACTTTAGTTTCTCGCTTCAGCAGCGTCTTTTACTTATTTGGTGCCTTCTTGATATACACCGCCTGGAAGTTGATTAAAGAAGAAGGAGAAGATGAGTTTGAAGAAGGCAAGGTTGTTACTGCGTTAAAAAAGCGCGGATTGAGCACATTCTCAATTGCACTAATCGCTTTGGGTATTACAAATTTAGTTTTCTCACTTGATTCAATTCCGGCGATTTTTGGGTTGACCCACAGCGCTTATATTGTTACAACGGCGAATATCTTTGCGTTAATGGGTTTGCGCCAGCTTTATTTCTTACTGGAAGGGCTTTTAACTCGATTGGTCCATTTATCTAAAGGTCTTTCCTTTATATTGGCCTTTATCGGCGTGAAGATGATTTTAGAAGCGCTTCATGGCAATGGAGTCGAAGTGCCAGAGATTTCCCTAGAAGTAAGTTTGGGAGTAATCATCGTAACGTTGGTAATTACCGCTCTAACGAGCGTGTATTCAACGCGCAATATGAGTAATAGCGAGTAATTCCTAAATTTCTCACCCCTGAGTGCTAGCCCCACCCTGAAAATTAATCCCGACTTCACCAAATTGTTGCGCTAGGCCATTGACCTACCCCACCTCTTCATGCGTAAACTCAGCACCAAGCAAACCTGTCATCGTTACCACATTTTCCCGGGTGGGGTTCTTTGAGAGGCCAGCTCAGTAATACCCATGGCTGTCCCTAGTAGAAAGCTGAAATAGATATGCAAAACACTCTCTCGTCGCGAGTAACAACTCGCGCATTCAAGGCAGTTCTGGGGGCAAGCCTTGCTGGCGCACTCCTAGTTTCTGCACTTCCTTCTGCATCTGCTGCAACAGGTTCTGTTGGTGGCGTATGTACAAAGGTTGGCGACAAGGCGAAGGTCGGAAAGATCAACGTTATTTGTAAAGCAGTATCAGGAAAGAAGATCTGGACTGATACAAAGGTTTATAAAGTTTCAATTAGCGCAAACGCAATCCTCGGCGGAAAGAATAACCAAACCGCAACTTGGATTCAGAATTACGTTATTCCTCAATTCGAACTTTCAAATGCAGAAAAAGGAAAGCTAGTTGATGTTTCCTTTACACCTGCAGGTATCGATGACAATCAATTCAAGACACAACTTGCACTTGACCTTGCTTCAAAGCGCGGTCCAGATGTAATGGCACTCGATGGTTTCTGGGTAGCAGAATTTGCTGAAGCCGGATACATCAAGCCACTTGAGTCAGTTGTCGGCGCAAAGGCTGTTACTGCATGGGATGGATGGGCACAGATCCCAGCATCAGTACAAGGCGTAATGAGCTATAACGGAAAGAAGTACGGAGTTCCACAAGGAACTGATGGTCGTATTATCTACTTCAATAAGAAGCTATTTGCAGATGCAGGTCTTCCTGCTAACTGGCAACCAAAGTCATGGGCAGATATTTTGACTGCTGCAAAAGCCATCAAAACTAAGACTCCAACAATTAATCCATTACAGCTAAATGCTGGAGATGGAATGGGAGAAGCAACTGCTATGCAGGGCTTCCTCAACCTACTTGGTGGAGCCGGAAGCTTGATCTACGATACTAAGACAAAGAAGTGGACAGGCAATACAAAGGCTGTTCGTGACATGCTTGGTTTCTACGACAGCGTTTATAACAAGGACAAGGTCGGAAACTCTGACTGGCAACTCCTTGCTGGAGAAAATGGTCGCAACGAATCATTCAAGGCTTTCTCTGAAGGAAAGCTAGCAATGATCATCGAAGGTGACTACCTCTGGAGAGGCGTTATCAATCCTGTATCAGGTAACTTCAAGATGGCCGATCGCAATACAAATGTCGGCTTCGCGATGATTCCTGCACAGACTCCTAAATCAGGCGTAAATGGTCAGAGCTTTATGAGTATGTCTGGCGGAAGCGGTTACGCACTGAATCCAAACTCTAGAGATAAGAATGTAGCTTGGGATCTTCTCAAGTTCATCAATGCTAAAGAGCCAGTATCTTCATTTATGGCAATCGGTGGAGCAGTTCGTATTTCACAACGTCAAGATGTGAACTCATCTGTTCTAAAGTCTGACCCTTGCTTGAAGTTCGTATTTGAGAATGCAATTCCAAATACCTTCTTCCGTCCAGCAAATGTCAACTACAACGCAGTATCTGTTTTGCTACAGAAGGCAACAACTTCAATCGTTCAA
>WLQO01000114.1 GCA_009698295.1 Actinomycetota bacterium
CTGCGAAGATTTTTGATGGTGTGCAGATCGATATCGTGGCTTTGTTGATCGGAGCACCGTTGGTTGCGATCGTTGGGTCACAAACCGGATATTTAATTGGCGCAAAATTTGGCGTGAAGCTCTTTGATCGCCCTGATGGTCGGATCTTTAATCAGAAGAAAGTTAAGGCTACAGAAAAGTGGCTGAAAAAATATGGCACAGGTAAAGCTTTGGTCTTGGCGCGCTTTATTCCATTTGTGCGCACCTTGATAAATCCGATGTGCGGCATCGTTGGTGTGCCGGCTAAGAAATTCTTTTTCTGGAATTGTGTTGGCGCAGTTTTATGGACCGATGGTGTGATCATCGCTGGTTATTACTTAGGTGAAAAACTTGAGGGAAGCGTTGATAAATACTTGCTGCCGGTCGTTGGTTTAATTATTTTAGTAAGCGTTGCACCAGTTGCAATCGAGATTTTGCGCGAATGGCGCACCAAGCGCCACCTAAGTTAATAGCAAAAGAAATAAAAAGTTATAGCCCTAAATCAGCGAGTTGAAATGCTGCGCGGTATTCGTAGCCAGCATCGATAATCGCTTGCTGTGCACCGCGTTCAACGATCACGGCAACGCCAACCACAATCGCACCGGCTTCCTTCAAAGCTTCAACTGCAGTTAATACAGATCCACCAGTTGTTGAAGTATCTTCAACTGCCAAGACGCGCTTTCCGACAACATCTGGTCCTTCGATGCGGCGTTGTAAGCCGTGGGCTTTCTCTGCCTTGCGAACCACAAAAGAATCGATTGCTTTACCATTGCGCGCAGCCACATGCATCATCGCTGTTGCAACAGGATCTGCGCCCAGGGTTAAGCCACCGACTGCTTCGTAATCTAAATCTTTAGTTAACTCGAGCATTACTTCACCAACAAGTGGTGCCGCGATATGGTCCAACGTCACGCGGCGCAGGTCAACGTAATAATCAGCTTCTTTTCCTGAGGAAAGGATGACTTTTCCGTGTACAACGGCCTTATTTACAATCTCACTCTTTAACTTATCGCGTGCGCTCATGGGGGCGAGCCTACACCGATTAGTTATCTTCTTTATAAACGATTACTTCGCTTCTACGCCGTGTAACAAGTGATTTTGGCGGGTTCTCTTTAAGCAAAGCATCGACTTCAATTCGCAGCTGTGCGACTTCAATCGCCATATTTGCCATGGCAGATTCGAGTTCGATAATTCTTTTAATTCCGGCGTGATTGATTCCTTCACCGACAAGGCGGCCGACCATTCGCAAAGATGCGATGTCTCGCAGTGAGTAACGACGGTTCCGTCCGACTGTGCGGTTTGGTGAAACCAAACCTAAGCGATCGTATTGGCGCAGGGTCTGTGGGTGGAGCCCAGAAAGTTCGGCGGCGACTGAAATTACATAAAGTCCAGCATCATCATCTGGCGTTTGGTTATCTTGCGGCTCGTTGCTCATAGCCCCGCCTTATTTTTTAACTCGGCGCGCACATCGATTTCCGATGTTGCTTCAGCATATTTCTTTAACGCCTCGGTTGCTATCTCATCTAGCTGTGATGGAACTTGAACTTCAACAGTCACAAGTAAATCTCCAGTGGTTGCACCTTTTGCAATACCGCGACCTTTAACGCGAAGTACGCGACCATTTGATGTTCCGGGTGACAATCGAAGGGTTACTTCTTCACCGGTTAGCGTCGGAACTTTTATATCCGCACCAAGTGCTGCCTCAGTAAAAGTAACTGGCACAGTTATCGCAATATTTTCACCCTTACGAGAAAAGATTGCATGTGGTTTTACGTGCAACATAATAAATAAATCACCAGGGCCAGCATCGCCCTTTGAACCTTTACCTTTTACACGAATCTTTGCGCCATCATTTACACCGGCCGGAACGCGTGCCGAAATGGTTTGAGATGGGCCACCATCGGCTGATAATCGAAGTTCTAATGTGGTGCCAAAAGCGGCTTCTTTAAAGGTAATTGTCGCCTCAGTTTGTAAATCCTGTCCTTTGCGTGGACCGCGACGACCGCCGCCGCCAAAAAGATTTGCGAAGATATCTTGTGGATTTCCGCCACCGAAGATGTCAGAAAAGTCGCCACCTTGAAAGTTCTGTCCGCCTTGTGGTGCGCGAAAGCCACCGCGTTCGAACATGTCGCGTGCTTGATCATATTCCGCGCGCTTTTTTCCATCAGACAAGATGTCATATGCCTCAGAGACCGCTTTGAATTTCTCTTCCATTGCGGCATCACCCTTGGTTTTATCAGGGTGAAGTTCACGCGCTAAAGAACGGTATTTCTTCTTGATCTCATCGCCACTGGCAGATTTGCCAAGGCCGAGGATCTTGTAGAAATCCTTTTCGTAAAGGTCTTTAGCGGCCATAGAAAATTGTTACTCCGCAGTCGTTTCAGAAGGATCGGTTACTGCAACACGTGCAGGGCGCAGGATGCGTTCTTTATATTTATATCCTGGCTGCAAGATCTTTGTTGCGGTTGGGACTTTTACATCGCTTCCAGTGTCGTGCATCAGCGCTTCGTGAACTTGTGGATCAAATTCATCGCCTGCTGTGCCGTACTTTTCCAAACCTAAACGAGTTGTTATTCCGGTGATCTGATCTGAAACAGATTTAAATCCACCAGTCAGCTCACCGTGTTCGGTAGCGCGCTCAATGTCATCCAAAGTTGCAAGCAGCTCTGTTAAAACTGCTCCAATTGCGAGTTCGTGAGCCAAGGCGCGATCGCGTTCTACACGCTTTCGGTAATTAGCGTATTCGGCCTGAAGTCGTTGTAAATCAGCGGTGAGAGCCGCCACCGGATCAGTTTCCTGAACCGGGGCAGCCTCAACGATTACATCTTCTACAGATTCAACAACTTCTTCAGTTGTCTGTTCTGTCATTAGTTACTTCCCTCGTCGATCACTTCGGCATCTTCGACGCCATCTTCAGATGGTGCACCTTCAGTTGCAGCACCTGCTGCTGCGTACATTGCAGCGCCAAGTGCTTGGCTAAGAGTTGCAACCTTTTCGGTATTTGATTTGATTGATTCGAAGTTAGCGCCGCCGAGTGAAGTCTTAAGTTCGGCAAGTGCTGCCTCAACTTCGGTCTTCTTCTCAAGAGCTTCGCCTTCAGAAAGTTTCTCTGCATTATCTGCAATGAACTTTTCAGTCTGGTAGACAAGTGAATCTCCATTGTTACGGATTTCAGCTTCTTCACGACGTTGCTTATCTTCTGCAGCGTGTGATTCAGCATCTGCCATCATTCGATCGATCTCTTCCTTTGAAAGAGCAGATCCACCGCTGATTGTGACTGATTGTTCTTTACCGGTTGCAAGATCCTTTGCGCCGACGTGAACGATTCCGTTTGCATCGATGTCGAAGGTAACTTCAACTTGTGGAACACCACGTGGTGCTGGTGCGATCCCAGTTAATTCGAACATGCCAAGCTTCTTGTTGTAAGCAGCCATTTCGCGTTCGCCCTGATAAACCTGGATCTGCACAGCAGGCTGATTGTCGTCAGCTGTTGTAAAAATTTCGCTGCGCTTGGTTGGGATGGTTGTGTTGCGCTCAATCATCTTTGTCATAACTCCACCCTTAGTTTCAATACCAAGTGTCAGTGGTGTTACATCGAGAAGGAGAACATCTTTAACTTCACCCTTAAGTACGCCGGCTTGAAGTGATGCGCCAACGGCCACAACTTCATCAGGATTTACGCCCTTATTTGGCTCTTTTCCGCCGGTTA
>WLQO01000115.1 GCA_009698295.1 Actinomycetota bacterium
AACCGCCGCTTCCAGGCCAAGAACATCTATATCAAGTGCGGCGCGCGAACCTATGTAATAAATCCGCTCACGCAATTGTGCAGGACAACTTTGGGTATTTGGGCAACGTATATCTACATCACCTTGCGTAATTGCTCGCAATTTTTCGCCACATTCGGGGCAGTTCGTTGGCATAACAAAGGCGCGTTCGCTGCCAGTGCGTTTATCTAAAACAGGTCCAAGTACTTCTGGGATCACATCACCGGCTTTACGAATGATCACCGTGTCACCGATCAAAACGCCCTTGCGTTCAATCTCTTCTTGATTGTGAAGTGTGGCATTCGTAACTGTGGAACCAGCAACTTTTACCGGCTCCATAAATGCAAATGGCGTGACGCGACCAGTGCGCCCCACGCTGACTTTGATATCCAGTAACTTCGTAGTGACTTCTTCGGGCGGATACTTAAAGGCGATCGCCCACTTTGGCGCACGTGAGGTAAACCCAAGTCGTTCTTGTTCGGCTATATCGTCAATTTTAATTACAACGCCATCTATTTCGTGCTCCACATCGTGGCGATGTTCGTTGTAATACTCGATAAATTTAACAACTTCAGCGCGAGTACCACAGACCTTAAATCGTTCAGAAGTTGGTGCACCTAAAGTTTTTAGCTGCGCATATGCATCTGATTGTGATTTAAAGGTAAGCCCTTGATTGGCACCGACTCCATGAACAACGACGCTAAGCGGGCGTGATGCGGTGATCCGGGGATCTTTCTGACGCAGCGAACCAGCAGCTGAATTTCGGGGGTTGGCAAAGAGTTGTTTTCCCGCTTCTTCTAACTCTTCATTTAATTGATTGAAGGCAGCGACTGGGAAGAAGACTTCACCGCGGATTTCAATTAGATCGGGAATATTTTTTCCGGTTAGGTTATGGGGCAAGCCCTTAATCGTTTTAACATTTAAAGTCACATCTTCGCCAGTAACGCCGTTGCCACGAGTCAGCGCACGAGTTAGCTGGCCTTTCTCGTATAACAAGTTAATCGCTAGTCCATCTACCTTTAATTCACATAGGTACTTTGGGCTTGGGCTCTCTTTTTCGACGCGATCAAACCAGGCAGTGAGTTCATCTGTATCAAATACATTGTCTAGGCTCATCATTTTTTCTATGTGATCATGTTGAGTAAAAGTTGTGGCAAATCCCCCGCCGATGCCAAGTGATGGTGAATCTGGTTCAAGTAGCTCGGGGTGTTGGCCTTCTAAAACTTTTAACTCTTTCAAGAGCCCATCAAATTGGGCATCAGTGATGGTCGGTGCATCTAAAACATAATATTTAAATTGATGATCGCGAATCTCATTGGTGAGCTCGGTTATGCGATGTCGGGCTGCGTTGCTCATGCGCTCTCGCAGATCGTTGCCGATCCGACTACTCGGTCACCGTCATAAATAACCATGGCCTGGCCATTGGCGATGCCAAGTAGTGGCTCATCTAATTCAGCAACTAAACGTTCGCCATCAAAAAAATATGTGCAATCTAGCGGAGTGCCGTGGGCGCGTACTTGCACAAAGCCGCGCAAAGGATCGGCACCAACTGATGGGCCGCACCAAATTGTTTTTTCGCCCATTAATTTGCTGACGGCAAGTTCTTCGCGCGCACCGACGACCACAGTGTTTGTGACTGGTTCAATCTTTAAAACAAATCGTGGTGAACCATCTGGGGCAGCAACAGATAAACCTAAACCTTTGCGCTGGCCGATTGTGTATGTGTATGCGCCTTTATGTTCACCAATTTTTGTGCCGGCTTGATCAACTATGGGACCAACTTCGCTACCTAAACGATCACGCAGCCAGCCGGCGTTATCACCTGATGGCACAAAGCAGATGTCATGGCTATCGGGCTTTTGGGCAACCGCTAAGCCACGCGTTTCGGCTTCGATGCGGATATCAACTTTTTCAGTATCGCCAAGTGGAAAAATCGCACCATTGATTTGTTCGGTTGTTAAAACAGCAAGTACATAAGATTGATCTTTCAGCGGATCAACGGCGCGATGTAACGTCTTGCCCATTGGGCCAATCTCAGTGCGTGCGTAATGCCCAGTAACAACGCCATCAAAGCCCATCGCCTTAGCGCGATCTAAAACGGCAGCAAATTTAATCTTTTCATTGCAACGCAGGCATGGATTCGGGGTTCGGCCGGCAGCGTATTCAGCAAGGAAGTTTTCCACGACGCCGTCGTGAAATTCTTCTGCCATATCCCAGATATAGAAAGGGATACCGATTTTATCTGCAGCGCGACGCGCATCGTGCGAATCTTCAATTGTGCAACAACCACGTGCGCCTGATCGGTATTTCTGTGGATTTGATGCAAGGGCTAGGTGAACACCTATTACTTCATGTCCTGCCTCGACAGCGCGCGCTGCGGCAACAGCCGAATCAACTCCTCCGCTCATGGCGGCGATAATTTTCATTTCTGATTAGCCGCCCGTCCACGTGCGATTACTTTCGGAAGTACAGATAAGGCAAAATCTACATCGTCCTGCGTTGAGTTAGCCCCCAGTGAGAAACGTAGCGATGATTGCGCAGTTATTTCAGTGTGTCCCATTGCAAGCAAGACATGCGAAGGTCGGTGCACGCCGGCGCTGCAGGCCGCACCAGTTGAGCAAGATACCTTTTCAGAATCCATCAGCAAAAGAAGTGAATCGCTCTGGGTTCCTGGAAAGGTGACATTTACGATTCCGGGTAAACGATCAGCGCTCACACCATTTATATAAGCATCAGGCACTGACGCATGCAGCCCAGCTTCAAAACTTTCCCGCAATTTCGCGACTCGTTCTTTGCGATATTGATTGCTGGAAACTGCGGCGGCAAAGGCGACTATTGATGGCGCATTTAAAGTTCCACTGCGGATTTCGCGTTCCTGTCCCCCACCATGCAAAAGCGCAGGTATTTCATAAGCACGTCGCAAAATCAACGCACCAATGCCATGTGGTCCTCCGACTTTATGGCCACTGATCGCCATCGATGTAACACCTAAATCTTTATATGAAAGCGGCACTTTGGTAAAAGACTGCACGGCATCGGTGTGCACTGGGATTTCACCAGCAATCTTTACGACTTCGCCAACCGGCTGAATTACGCCAGTTTCGTTATTGGAATGCATGACTGCAATTAGCGCGATCTCATCGCCTCTTTTGCTAATTAGCTCCCTTAGAAAATCTAATGCGATAACCCCTGATTTATTGACTGGAATTTCAATTAACTCTGCGCCTTCATGTTCAACTAACCATCGCGCTGGATCGAGTACTGCATGATGTTCGATTGCACTGATTACAACAATCTTCTTACCAGATTTCCAATAAAGACCTTTTACGGCCGCATTGTCAGCTTCGGTACCTGAGCCGGTAAAGATAACTTCAGATGGCAGGCATCCAATCGCTTTAGCAATAACATCTCGCGCATCTTCTACATCTTTGCGCGTAGATCTGCCTTCAGTATGAAGTGATGATGGGTTACCAACTTTGCGTAAAGCAACCTGCATGGCGTCTAGAGCGACGTCAAAGATCGGCGTAGTTGCCGCATGATCTAGATAGACGCTCATTGGAGCAGTCTAGATCACTTGCAGAATTAACTCTTTTTTGCGCTGATGCCCGCTGTTGCCTGTGGCAGAACATTGAAGAGATCGCCGATAACGCCAAAATCT
>WLQO01000116.1 GCA_009698295.1 Actinomycetota bacterium
CTCTTCGCCCTTGATGATGCGAGTTTCAATCGCTTCGATTAGAGCTGCTCCGTGATGAGGATAAACAACGGTTTCGCCGACCTTAAATGTCATGTGTTGCCCTTCGCTAGACAGACAATTCTACCAGCGATTTTCCAACGAGAAAACCCCATTAAATAAGGGATAAACCGAGCTAAAAGCCATGAGAGAATATGCCTCATGCGTCGCACCATCACAATAATCTCTGCCGCATTAATCGCGATCTCGCTTACCGCATGCGGAGCAGGACAAAATGCAGCAACACGAAATATTACGCAAGTAACCGATGGTGTTGAATTAAAAATTACTCAAAACGGTAGTGCGATAAAGATTGTTAATTTATTACTTGTTGCAACGGAAACCGGTGATGCGGTCGTAGTCGGAACAATCATTAATCAAGGCGCGCAAGCCGATCAATTGCTCGGAATCGCAGTTGGTGGAAGCACCGCAACTATTACTGGCGAAACAACTCTTAATCAGAACGCACCGTTGCGCTTTGAAGGTGAAAGCGCGAATGTAAAGGCAGTATTTGCTGGCGTTTCAGCAGTTGCTGGCCGCCACGTGAAACTCAGCCTTGGTTTTGCTCGCGCCGGTATGGTTACTGCTGAAGTAATCATTCGCGACAAGCGCGATGCATACAAAAATGTTACTTCGAATTCAGTTGAGGCTACTTCTTCCCCTGATTCGCAACCGCTTCAATAGCAGCTTTCGCAGTTTCTGGATCTAAGTACTCTCCGCCTTTTTTAACCGGCTTAAATTCTGCATCCAAGTTATAAAGCAGTGGAATTCCAGTAGGAATATTCAATTCTGCAATATCTGATTGTGAAATTCCGTCAAGGTGCATTACCAATGCGCGAAGTGAATTTCCGTGGGCGGTTACAAGAACGCGCTTGCCAGCTTTGAGATCCGGAATAATAGATTCTTGCCAATAAGGCATCATTCGTGCGACTACATCTTTAAGACATTCTGTAGCCGGCAGATCTGCACCTAAATCCGCATATCGCGCATCGTTTGCTTGGCTGTAAGTATCGTTGGAATCAATTGGTGGTGGTGGAACATCGTAAGACCGACGCCATAATTTAAATTGCTCTTCACCGTATTTTGCTAAAGTCTCTTTCTTATCCTTACCTTGCAGCGCACCGTAATGGCGTTCGTTTAATCGCCAAGAACGACGAACCGGAATCCAGTGGCGATCACACGCATCAAGGGCGAGTTGTGATGTATGAATTGCACGACGTAACAAAGATGTGTGGACTACATCAGGCAAGAGATTGCGCTCAGCCAGTAATTTTCCGCCGCGGGCTGCTTCTGCCTCACCTGCTGCAGATAAGCGAACATCTACCCAGCCAGTGAATAGATTTTTCGCATTCCATTCTGATTCACCGTGGCGCAATAAGATCAATTCATAATTCGACATAGCGCCTATCTTGCCATGTGTTACGTAAATATTTAAATTAAATGCTTAAAGGCTTCCAGATTTGCTAAAGATTCTCCGCGGTTTAGGCGCCATGCCCACTCGCGACGTATTGAGTTGGCAAATCCTAGTTCTAGCAGTGGATTAAATGATGAGTCAGAATATTGCAGAACAGCGCCGACTAAGCGATCTATCTCGCGATCGGTTACTGCGGCAAGTGGCAGGCGACCAACTAAGAAAATATCTCCTAGTTCGTTAATAGCAAAGGCGATTCCGTACATACCGGCATTTTTCGCCAAGCACCAAGCATGGACTGCGCCCTCATTTTCGTCAGGTTTGCGAATTACAAATGCATTGATACTCAAGGAATGATCACCAACAATTAGCGCGCAATGAGTCTGCAGCTTCTTTTCGCCGGGTAATGTGATTAGAAATGTATTTGCATCTTTCTGTTCAAATTCCAGATCATGAGAATCTAAAAATTCTTCAATAACAACGCGGGGATCAATTGCCGCCATTTGTCAGCCGATCGACTTGTTGGCGCGCGCGGATTCGGTGAGAACTTGATCGTAAATATCTAGCGTTCCGCGGGCGGTGGCATCCCAACCGAAGTGCGATGCATGTTCGATCGCACCCATGGAAAGCAATACGCGACGTTGTGGTTCTTGCAGCAAACGTGCCAAAACTGAAGACCAAGCACGTGGATCGTGGCCGTCCACGAGTACTCCAGAAATACCATCTGCGACTGCAGTGCGAAGGCCACCAACTGCGGTTGCAACAACTGGTGTGCCACAAGCTTGGGCTTCAAGTGCAACAAGTCCAAAACTTTCTGAATAACTTGGAACGCAAACCAAATCAGCGGCGCGATACCAATTAGGAAGATCTGCTCGCGGAACAGGTGGTGCAAATGAAATTACATCTGCAATTGCGAGCCAAGTAACCAACTCTTTTAAGCGTTCAACTTCGCTGCCATTAGCGCCAGATGCGCCACCGACAATAAATACGCGCAATTTAGAGCGAAGGTGAGGTGAATGCGAAACCAATTCAGCGATGGCGCGGATCAATACTTCAGGGCCTTTATGTGGCTGAATGCGACCGACGAAGGTGACGACCAGCGCATCGCTGGCGATTCCAATTTCCTTACGAGCAGCAGCACGGCCAGCACCTGGTGTGAAGTTATAAAGGTCAACGCCAGGAGTTACGACATGAACTATGTCGGGACAGGCTTGATATAACGAAACTAGGCTGGCCGCTTCAGCATCAGTATTTGCAGTGAGCGCATTCGCATCGGCAACAATCTGGGTCTCACCTTGCACGCGAATCATGGGCTCGGGTGTTTCACCTTCGGCCAGATTTAAATTCTTTACGCGCGCCATAGTGTGCATGGTGTGTACCAACTGCATCTTTAAATCTTTGGCAACTGGCATCGCAACTTTTCCTGATAACCAGTAATGAGAATGGATTAAGTCATAACGTCGGTCGCCAGAAAGCGCCTTTTTAAATTCGGCGCTGAGCTCATTGAAGTGCGCTGGAACTTGTTCTTTCGTCCAATGCAGATCGTGGCCGGCATCTAAGTGATGGACATTTACTCCAGGGGAAAGTTCTACAACTGCCGGAAGATCTAAATGATCCCGGCGCGTGAAGATATCTACCTCAACGCCTTGTGCCGCCATGCGCGCTGCGCTTTCGGCAACATAGATATTCATTCCGCCAGCGTCGCCAATTCCTGCCTGCTCAAGCGGACAGGTGTGGACCATCAACATGGCCACGCGACGTTTCATACCCGAAGGATACGCCTAGTTATTAAATAGAGTTAAATCGTTGCGCGAATGGTGCCAATTACACGCGGGCCGCCCATAACTTTTTCAGGCGTAAACGGTGAATCAATTCCAAACTCTGCAAGACAAGCGTGCACGATAGTGCGAAATGCGCGTTGTGAACCATCGCTAATTTTAATTGCAAATGCGCGACCATCTGACAACGAAGTTACATTTACTGCTTCAGCGCCATCTTTCATAAACAAACCAGGAACTTGCTGCATCATCTCGGTGTTGTGGCGACCAAAGCCACCTACCATTTCTGGAACAGCGCGAGCTGCAGCTATTACGGATTGATGAACTGGATCTTTAGAAACTGTTGCTGCGTGAACGATTCGGGCGATTCCTATTAACGAAATTAAAAATAGCGGGGCGCCACATCCATCAGTTGAAGTTAGC
>WLQO01000117.1 GCA_009698295.1 Actinomycetota bacterium
CAGCGATACCGCCGTCGATTAGGTCAACACCTGGATCGCGACGTGTTTCTTTCGCAGCCACGATCTTGGCAAATGTCTGAGCATCGCGAAGTCCGTTACGGTCGAAAGTTACGTTTACGGTGTATCCCGGATATTCCTTGACGAAGGCTGGAATCAAAACTGTATTCCAGAGAGTTTGAATATTTGTATCTGCAGAGATCAAAAGTTCAATTGACTTAGATGCTGCAGGTGCGCTCGGAACAGTTGATCCGATTGCAAAAGTCGCCATAACGGCAACAACTGCTGATTTCATTAACTTGGATTTAAACACTGATTTCCCCCGAATTCAGATAAAGGACTTGGGGCTTTACCCCAGTTCTAAGCGTGAACTTATGCCTTTCATGAGGCGGAGTCAATCAACTTGAGCGTAAAACGCCAGATATTTAAAGCGTTATCAAAAAGAGATAATTACTCTCCGCGGCGAGGTACCGCTTCGATTACTTGGGTTGATCGCAAAATAGCCAGAATAATCAGGGTGAAACCAACCCCGGCAATTTGGAAACCAAGGCCTACCGCCACTCCCATCGCAGCGGTTGCAAAAACGGTTGCCGCCGTTGTCACCCCTTGAGTGCCACCACTTCGATTTGTGAATATTAAACCTGCTCCGAGAAAACCGATACCAGTAATTATCGCGTGCAGTGCTCGCGTTGGATCACCGAACTGCGCATTTTTATCGAGCACGGCACCGATTGCAACAACTGCAGCCGATGCGGAACCGACCAGCGCCATTGTTCGAGGTCCTGCAGATTTTCCGGCGCGATCTCTCTCCCAGCCAATTACCGAACCGAGAATTGCCGCTATCGCAGCGTTGATAATGACTATGTATTGCTGCCAAATATCAACGGTTTGCATGTTAAGCATTGTTTAATGCTAGTGCTCGCACAGGGTGATGCGCAATAACTTTGAGAAAAAAGCGATTAAAGCTTTAAGCAACACCGACAATATCCATCACGAAAATCAAGGTTTCATTTGGACCAACAGGCCCACTGCCTTGCGCTCCGTAACCGAGATCAGGTGGGACTACCAACAAACGACGACCGCCGACCTTCATTCCTGGAATTCCTTCCTGCCATCCAACAATTAAATTTGACAATGGATAGGTTGCAGGTGAACCACTGTTCCAAGAAGATTCAATTAGTGCGCCATTCGACCAAGTCATCAGGGTGTAATGAAAAGTAATTGTAGAAGTTGGTGAGACTTCAACGCCGGTTCCAACAACGATATCTTTCGATTTGAGAGTCGTCGGTGGAGTTCCGCTCGGTGCCCCAATTGTTGGAGCTTCACCCATAGTTGATGTAACCGTTGGCAAGCTATCTGCAGTTGAGCTCACTTTTTTATCTCCGCATCCAGTTAGTAATAAGGCTGACATGGCTATTAAAGCAACGAGTTTCTTCTTTATTTTTCTTCTCCTTTGCCAATTTCACGAATTAACTTAAATTCGCCTCCACCGAGCTGTCCCTGATCGCGGTACATTTCTAACTTCGCGCGAGTATCCGCGATATCGAGGTTACGCATAGTTAATTGTCCAATGCGATCGACTGGTCCAAAGGCGGCGGTTTCGGTGCGCTCCATAGATAGTTTTTCTGGATGGTAGCTAAGCGCTGGGCCAGTTGTGTTAATAATTGAGAAGTCATCACCGCGACGCAAGCGAATGGTCACTTCACCTGTAACTGCAGATGCCACCCAACGTTGCAGAGATTCGCGCAGCATCAAAGCTTGCGGATCTAACCAACGACCTTCGTATAACAAACGTCCTAAACGGCGGCCTTCTGCATGATAATTAGCAATAGTGTCTTCGTTGTGAATTGCACTCAATAATCTTTCATATGCAATGAAAAGAAGCGCCATGCCTGGTGCTTCATAAATTCCACGGCTCTTAGCTTCGATAATGCGGTTCTCTATTTGATCGGCCATACCAAGACCATGGCGTCCACCAATTTCATTGGCTGCCTGCATCATTGCAACTGAATCGTTGAAATCCTTGCCATTGATCGCGACCGGGCGACCTTGGACAAATTGGATCTTTACATCTTCGCTAGGAATCGATACTGATGGATCCCAGAACTTAACGCCCATGATCGGGTTAACAATTTCAATCGATGCATCAAGATTTTCAAGATCCTTTGCTTCGTGCGTTGCACCTAAAATATTTGCATCTGTCGAATAAGCCTTTTCGACGCTGTCGCGGTAAGGGAATTTGTGAGATACCAACCATTCAGACATCTCCTTGCGCCCACCGAGTTCGCGAACAAAATCAGCATCTAGCCATGGCTTATAGATTTTCAAATTTGGATTGGCAAGTAATCCGTAGCGATAGAAGCGCTCGATGTCATTACCTTTGTAAGTTGAGCCATCTCCCCAAATTTCAACTTTATCCTGCAACATGGCGCGCACCAATAGCGTGCCGGTCACGGCGCGACCAAGTGGGGTGGTGTTGAAGTATTGCTTTCCTCCAGAGCGGATATGGAAAGCTCCACATGCAATCGCTGCTAATCCTTCTTCTACAAGTGAAGTTTTGCAATCAACTAAACGAGAAATTTCTGCGCCATATTCTTTGGCGCGCACAGGGACTGAATCAATATCTGGTTCGTCGTATTGGCCAAGGTCTGCGGTGTAAGTGCAAGGAATCGCACCTTTTTCGCGCATCCATGCAACAGCGACAGAAGTGTCGAGGCCACCAGAAAAGGCGATTCCTACTTTTTCTCCGACCGGCAAGGATGCAAGCACTTTAGACATGTGCGTAAGTCTAACGGTTAAGCAGGGCTGCTAGCGCAGGCTTTACTTTCCAGAGTGCGATCATCGCTTCATAGCGTGTTTTCTCTGCGTTATCGGCGACCGCTCCAGTCTTTACTGCGCGAATCATCAAGTTACGTGGGGTGTGCTCTCCCCCAATAAATTCAATTGCTTCAACTCGATATCCCAATAATTTCATGACTTGCATTCGAAGAGCGTCGGTTATCAAATCTCCGAGTCGCTCTTTCATGATTCCATTTCTGGTCATGATCTGCCAAGGTTCTGGGATTTCATTCATTTGGGCTTGAATATCATGGTGACAACATGGTGCGATCAAAGCCAACTTCGCATCTGCATTTATTGCCCAAGTGATTGCATCATCAGTTGCGGTGTCGCAGGCATGTAAGGCAATTGCCACGTCGGCTGATTTAAGAGATGTCTGTGAGATTTCCTCGGCCAAGAAAGTGATGCTCTTTGAGATGCCCAGCTTTTGAGCTATCTGGTTATTGCGCACCCGCGCAGTTTCCCGAACATCTATACCAATAACATTTACAGGAATTCCTTGTTTCGCTAAATATTGATGGGCCGCAAATGTGAGGTAGGCATGGCCGCAACCTAAGTCAACAATTGACAACGGCGCTGCTTCGGTTGGTTTCGCGATATGGCCAGCCTCGATGGCTGAATTGATAGAAGGTGCTAATAATCTTAAGAACTCTTCTACCTGCAGATACTTATCGTTCTTGCTCGCTTTTACTTTGCCAAATGAATCAGATATTCCAACTTCAATCAGAAATGGATCGGC
>WLQO01000118.1 GCA_009698295.1 Actinomycetota bacterium
CTTCTCTGGCAAATGGTTTAACGTCGAGTCATATGGCGTGCGCCAAGATAACGAACTAATTGATTATGACGAGCTTCGCGATATTGCAGTTCGTACCAAACCAAAGATGATCTGCTCTGGCGCAACGGCCTATCCATCGCTAATTGACTTTGAAAAGGTTCGTGCGATTTGCGATGAAGTCGGTGCGATTATGTGGGTAGATGCCGCTCACTTCATTGGATTGGTAGCTGGTAAAGCAATTCCTTCTCCTGTTCCGTATGCAGATGTTGTCTCCTTTACAACGCATAAAGTTTTACGCGGACCACGTGGCGGCATGATCTTGACTAAGGCCGAACATGCAGCTGCGATTGATAAAGCAGTCTTTCCTGGCATGCAAGGTGGACCGATCATGTCTGCAGTTGCTGGCAAGGCAGTTGCCTTAGCCGAGTGTGCAACTCCGGCTTATCAAAAGTATGCCAAGGATGTAATTGTTAATGCGCAAGCTTTGGCAGAAGCGTTAGAGGCCGAAGGAATGCGCGCAGTTTCTGGCGGCACGCAAACACATCTAGCGTTAATGGATATTCGGGCGACTGGTGTAACTGGAAAAGTTGCTGATGAACGCTGCGGATTAGCAGGAATTGTTATGAATAAGAACTCCATTCCTTATGATCCAGAAAAGCCAGGAATCACCAGCGGAATTCGTGTCGGTACTCCAGCGACAACAACGCAAGGCATGGGCGTAACCGAGATGAAGACGATTGCCTCATTTATTGCGCGCGCAATAAAGACCGACGATGCCAATACTTTGGCGACTATCAAATCTGAAGTACACGCACTTACTGCGCGCTTCCCAATTTACACAGCATAAGTAATCGATAAGTAAGCAATAAATGCGCGAGTACTTAGTGACCCTGCTCTTAGCGGCAGCGCTTTGCTACACCATCACGCCATTGGTCCGTAAATGGGCGCTGCATTTCGGTGTCGTTGCTCAAATCCGCAAGCGCGACATTCACGTTGTGCCGACTCCCCGTTGGGGCGGATTGGCTATGTGGCTATCTATGTCAGCCACATTTCTGATTGCAGGAAACTTATCTCTCGTAGGTAAATCATTTGGACATGATGCGCAAGGAATTTTCTTAGCCGGCACTTTTTTGGTTCTTCTGGGAATGGCTGATGATAAATATGAGTTAGATGCAATTACTAAATTAGCTGGCCAAGCTTTAGCTGCCGGCATTTTACTCTTGTACGGAATTCAAATTCTTTGGTTGCCGATAAATGGAGTAACGATGTTGCCACCGAGCATCGGTCAATTACTTACTGTTTTGGTAGTTCTCGTGACGATCAATGCGGTTAACTTTATTGATGGCCTAGACGGACTTGCTGCCGGCATAGTCGCGATCTCAGGAGCGGCCTTCTTCGCCTTTGCATATTTATTAGCAGTTGTTTATGGGTTCAATCGTGCGGGTGCGCCATCTTTAATTACTGCAGTAACAATTGGGGTCTGCTTAGGTTTCTTGCCTCACAATTCTCACCCAGCCCGAATCTTTATGGGAGATTCCGGTTCGATGTTCTTGGGTTTAATGCTGGCTGCTTCATCGATCACTTTAACTGGACAGGTAGATCCAAATGCGATCAGTGAAGAGAAGTTGGGCCCTGCGCTCTTGCCGCTACTTCTGCCATTTGCAGTTCTTGCAATTCCATTAGCAGATTTAACGCTGGCAATCTTCCGCAGAATCCGGGCCGGTAAATCGCCATTTTCTTCAGATAAAGAACATTTACATCATCGGATTATGCGTGCTGGCAATACCCAAATACGGACAGCGGCGATTATGTATTTATGGACGGCAACCATCGCATTCCCAGTGAGTATTTCAGCATTTGCACCCTTGTGGGTTTCAGCGATTTTTGCCGGAGCCATGTTGGCATTTACATTTTTTTTCAGCCGAGGAAAATCCAAGACTTTTCGAACACTAGAGAGCGCAGATCGTGTCTGAGACAAAATCTAACGAGTCACAACTATTACGAGGCGCAGTTCTCCCAACTTTAATTGTTGGCGTTATTGCAATTGTTCTTTTCTCTGCACTTCGTGGCTTGAGCGGTTTTTATGGTGCGCTACTTGCACAATTCATTGTTGCTATCTACTTTGTTATCCATATCTTGGTCTCGCGCTTAACGCGCAATTTAGATCCAATTAGCACTATGGCAATGGCCTTATTTTCTTACTTTGCCAAATTATTCTTCCTTGGACTTTTCCTCTGGGCTTTGGCGAAGTTCACCGATCGCCAAACTATTGACCGCCTGAGCTTTGGTGCTGCTGCTTGCGCATTAACCATCGCTTGGTTAGGCGGGGAGATTGCTAGTTACCTCAAACTGAAAACTCATCTACCATTACCTTCACAAGAGCCATCTCAAGATAAATCGTAAGCACCACCCACGGAGGTCCAAGTGAGTAACAGCAGACAGAATAAGCGCGATGAGAATGCAATGTGGACGATCTTTGGTTACCTACTTTCTGGCCTGCTCTTCTGGGGCGGGGCCGGCTACGCCGCAGACAAATGGCTTGGTACGACCTACCTGACTCTGGTTGGGCTGATCGTTGGAATGGGCGGGGCTATTTACTTGGTCTGGCTACGGTTCGGCCGCGAATAGCGGGCCGACCAATAGGTACGGTTCGGCCGCGAATAGCGGGCCGACCCAAGGGTAAATCACACCTTTTGGATTTCACAGGTTGAGGCTTTTCCCCATAAGGTTGGCCCGTTATAGGCCGACAGCAGGAATCTGCTATATAAATTGGAGTTCGTGTGCTCGCGTTCGTTCGTTTAAGCGCTGAAGGCGGAGGCTTTGTCCCGCCAAGTACCAAAGACTTCGAACTGCCACCCATTTTTGGCGATAACCCTTATACAACAAAACCAATTTTTCTAGTTTTTCTATCAGTAATTGTAATTTCAACCTTCTTTATCGCATCATCTCGCAAGGCAGCGATAGTTCCTTCGAAACTTCAATTTGCCGGCGAAAGCGTTTACGCATTTGTGCGTAACGATCTTGCTAAAGATGTAATCGGCCACGATTTTCTACGTTTTGTGCCATACCTATTTACCCTCTTTACTTTCATCCTTGTAAATAATTTATTTGGAATTGTCCCATTGCTGCAGTTCCCAGCAATGTCGCACGTTGGCTTTGCATATGTTCTAGCTCTATTTACCTTCTTCGTATTCCACTATGTCGGAATCCGTAAGCAAGGTTTATACAAGTACATCAAAGAGATCATGTTTATGCCTGGCGTTCCAAAAGCTGCATATATCTTGATTACTCCGCTAGAAATTCTGACATTCTTTCTAGTTCGTCCTTTGACGCTTTCATTGCGTCTCTTTGCAAATATGTTTGCGGGCCACTTGTTGTTGCTCGTATTTATCTTGGGCGGCGAACACCTTGCCCAAGGTGCAATCGGTTTGAAGTTGGTTAGCCCATTTGCCTTCGGTATTGGCATTGTGTTGACCTTCTTCGAGTTTATGGTCCAATGTCTACAGGCGTATATCTTTACCCTGTTGACCGCTTTGTATATCGCCGGCGCCCTTGCCGACGAGCACTAAC
>WLQO01000119.1 GCA_009698295.1 Actinomycetota bacterium
CGAACACTTCTTTGATGGTTACCGCGCAAATCGCGATTACGCACTGGAAGTTATCCGCGTTGCGATGGAAGCCGGCGCTGATGTTGCTGCGCTCTGCGATACCAACGGTGGCATGTTGCCTGATGAAATAGCCAATGTAGTTCATGATGTATTAACTGCGACTTCTGCTCGTATCGGCATCCATTGCCACAACGACACTGGCTGCGCAGTCGCAAATTCAATGGCGGCAGTTGCCGCAGGTGCCACACATGTTCAAGGAACTTTAAATGGTTACGGCGAACGCACCGGAAACGCAGATTTAGTCACGATCATCGCCAATCTAGAACTTAAGAAGAAGCAATTGGTTCTGCCACCTAATTCACTGCGCGAGTCATTCCGTATTTCCCATGCCGTTGCTGAAGTTACAAATATTTCACCATCCGGTCGCCAACCATATGTTGGCGTTTCAGCATTTGCTCACAAGGCTGGCCTTCACGCATCTGCTATCAAAGTAGATCCAGCTCTTTACCAACACGAAGATCCATCGTCTGTCGGAAACGATATGCGGATGCTGGTCTCGGACATGGCAGGTCGTGCATCAATCGAACTTAAATCACAAGAACTCGGCGTTGATTTGGGCGGTGATCGCGAACTAGTTGGTCGCATCGTGAATCGCGTCAAAGAGATGGAATCTCGCGGCTTCACCTTTGAAGCAGCCGATGCTTCCTTCGAGCTTTTATTGCTTGAAGAAGTAAATGGCCAGCGCCCATCATTCTTTAAGATCAATCATTGGCTAACGACTGTAGAACGCGCCCAAGATCAAACAATTATTACAAAAGCCGAGGTAACGGTTACTGCGCAAGGAAAAGAAATATCTTGTTCAGGATCAGGAAACGGACCAGTTAACGCATTTGATAACGCACTTCGTTCTGGCTTAAAACAACTTTATCCAGAGCTATCAGTATTAGAACTTACCGATTACAAAGTTCGTATCCTCGAAGGTCGCCTAGGTACCGGCGCCGTCACACGCGTTCTAGTTGAAACATCAGATGGCAAAGGCGAATGGAACACCGTTGGTGTTCACGAGAACGTGATTGCAGCATCTGCCATGGCACTCGAAGATGCAGTTACCTTCGGCTTACTGCGCCAAGGTCGCAAACCCGAGTAACCTTTAATATATGAGTCGCGCTGCCTTAGTTGAAGTGCGCTCAGCGTTTGAAAGATATCTTGAAGCAGAACGCAACCTTTCGGTTCACACCATCCGCGCTTATCTGGGAGATCTCGATTCCTTCTTTGAACATTTGGAAAGACTTGATGTAACTGATTTTGCGACGCTAGAGCTTGCGCACATTCGCTCGTGGCTGGCCAATCAACAGGTAAAAGGGGGAGCGCGCACAACTCTTTCGCGGCGTGCAACTTCCATTCGCTTATTTACTAAGTGGGCAACCAAGAAGGGATACTTAGTTAAAGATGTTGGAGTAACGCTGGCTACCCCTAAAGGTGCGCGCACGTTGCCGGAAGTATTAACTGTTGCTGATGCATCACTAGCAATGGATGCGATGGCGGCGCGAGTTGGCGAAGAAGAAGGCCCCATGTCTAAACGTGATGCAGCTATGTTGGAGATCTTGTATGCCTCAGGTGCACGCGTATCAGAGCTATGTGGTTTAGATCTGGAAGATATTGATTATGCGCGATCGACGATTCGAGTCTTGGGTAAAGGAAATAAAGAGCGGACTATTCCAATCGGAAATCCGGCGATGCGCGCTTTGGAATCTTGGTTAAAGGATGGAAGAGACTCTTTGGCCGGTGCAAAATCAGAACGAGCAGTTTTCCTTGGTGCGCGCGGAAAGAGAATCGATCAAAGAACTGTACGCACCATGGTTTATCACGCACTTGCCGCTCTGGAAGGCGTGGAGAAAATGGGGCCACATGCGCTTCGACATTCGGCGGCGACGCATTTACTTGAAGGCGGCGCAGATTTGCGAACGGTTCAAGAAATATTGGGTCACGCATCATTGGCTACGACTCAGATCTATACCCACGTTTCAACTGAACGGCTGCAAAAGGCCTTTAAACAAGCCCACCCTCGCGCATGAGGATTTTATAAAACCATGAGCGGTGCATAAATTCGTGTTTGATTTTCGGTCAACTTAACATGAGACGAATCATTAGAGCTCTTATTCTTATACCGATACTGGCCTTACTCGGAGTTGTTTTTTTCTCGTTAGCCATTTCGATTTAAACTGAAAAAACTTTAAGCGAAAATCTGATTGCAGTTCCTGATGTTGAGATCGATTGGCTTACAAAACTCAATTCATACAGAATCGGTTCTGGGGTCAACCCAGTAAAGGAAAGTGGGCGCATCTCGAAGGCGGCGCAAGCCCATGCTGACTACTTAGCTTCAACAGATCAAAGTTACCTTGTTGGAAAATACCAAAATCTACATAAGGAAAACCCCAAGAGTCCATTTGCCTCAAAAAATGGGGCAACGATTGGTGCGGGAGATATCGCATGGACATTCGGAAAAAATGCCAGCGCAGTGGACTCTTTAATGACAGCGCCATTCCATGCAATTGGCTTGCTACGTGAAAATTTGGTTAATGTTGGATTTGGAACAGCGGTAGCTGGAGAAACTTCGTTTTCACCAAATTCTAGAATTACTAATATTGGAATAATCGAAGGCCTAAGTGCAAAATCCAGAAAAAAAGTAATTCTCTTTCCTGGGCCAAATTTTGTTACACACTTGAATTCGTTTGCGGGTGAAAATCCAGAACCGAGAGAAGTATGTGGAAAGCAATTTAAGGAGTTTACTGGACTTCCAATTTTTGCTTCATTGCTGCACAAACCAAATAAGAACCTAAAAGTATCTCTTGAGACTCCAAGTGGAGATATTGTTTCAGTTGGTCCCGAGTTATGCGTCGTCACTGAAAGTAATTTTATTTCTACGGATCTAATTTATGGGCCGGCAGGTAAATCTATAATTCGCTCAGAGCACTTAGTCCTGATTATTCCAAAGTCACCGCTTTCTGAAGGTGAGCAGAAAATCCGGATATCCGAAAAAGGACGCCCGGATTTACATTGGTCTTTTACCTATAAAGCAGAAAAACTCGCGCCTTAGAGGGAATTTGGCAAATCAAAGCGTCATATGGGTGGATTTAGCACCCCTTGGCGGCAGGTAAGATTTGGCCTGCACCTTAGTTATTCGGGAACGAAAATTTTGGTGACATCTCAGCACTTATGTATGAACTGTTTTCAGGGAATACAAGCCACTTCGGTCCAACTTAAGAAATTTATTTTCAAAGGTTGGTCGGCGTTGTAGGTGCGACGGGCCTAACAAATAGTTAAGCCACTAACCGATCGGGTTTACTGCGCTGTGCGCGTAAACCTAAGAAAGAGAGCGCTGCCATGGCAGTAGTAACAATGCGAGAACTCCTCGACAGTGGAGTCCACTTCGGACATCAGACACGTCGCTGGAACCCAAAGATGAAGCG